>NZ_BAAAHE010000011.1:3941-172873 GCF_039525035.1 Sporichthya brevicatena | reverse complement strand
GGCCCCGGGCACCACCGGCGCCGCCACCACCGGCGCCGCGACCACCGGCACGACCGGAGCCGCCACCAGCGGCACGACCGGGACCGCGACCAAGCCAGGGGTCAAGACGAGTTCGGGAACGCAGGGCAGCAGCGCAGCGGTTCCCGCCGGACCGAACGCCCCGTGCAGCAAGTCGCTCGCACCGATCGTCATCGGCCAGACCGCCGCCTTCTCCGGGTTGATCGGCGCCTCCGTCGGCAATATTCGGACCGGAGTGGCGTTGTGGCTTCGCGCGGTGAATGCGCGTGGCGGCATTCAGTGCCACCCGGTGAAGCTCTACCAGATGGACGACGGGGCTGACCCCGCGCGCGTGACGTCGAACTTGACCGAGCTGGTCGACAACAAGAAGGCCGTCGCGATCGTGGGAGCTGCGATCCCGACCACGGTGGCGGTAGGTCGGCAGTTCGCTGAGAAGCGGAAAATCCCCTTCGTCGGCGGCGATCTCGCCGACACCACGTGGCACGCTAGTCCCTATCTCTTCCCGCAGGGCGGCAATGCCGTGGCCACGTGGGCGGCTGCGATGAAGGCGGCCGCGGTCGAGCGTGGGGGAACAAAGGCGGGTCTGATCTACTGCGTCGAGTCGGCGGGGTGCGGGATCGTCAATGAGCAATTCGAGGCCTTCTCCCGTGCCGCCGGCCTGCAAGCGGTCGCCAAGCGCGTCTCGTCGCTGACGTCGCCGGACTACACGGCCGAGTGCCAGGCGATGAAGGCGGCAAAGGTCGATGTCATCTTCCTGTCCCTGGACGGGTCAGGGGCCGCCCGGGCCGCACGATCCTGCAAGGCGCTCGGATTCACCGGTACGACTGCAACGTCCGCGTTGGCCGTGAGCGATGCCGCCGCCAACGACCCGAACCTGCGCGAACTCGGCATGTACCTCGGCAACGGGAACGCTCCCTTCCTTTCCACGGACTCGGTTGGCGGCAAGGAATTCCGGGAGGCCTACCTGCGGCTGGCGCCGGATTCCCCGCTCGACCAGAACACGATGTCGGGCTGGGCCTCCGGCAAGTTGCTCGAGAAGGCCCTCGAGAAGGTGAGCGACCAGGCACGCAGTGGGCCGGTCACCGTCGACATGGTGCTGTCCGGCCTCTGGCAGATCAAAAACGAGAAGCTCGACGGAATCGCTCCCCCGATCACCTTCAACAAGGGCGCGCCGCCGTCCAACAACGACTGCGCGTACCTGCTCGGCGTCACGACGAAGGGATATGTCGCCCCGGTGGGCAGCAAGGTCGAGTGCTTCAAGGGCTTGACCTGAAAAGTTCTGACCTACCCACGTGCCGCCGCGCCGAGGCAAGTCGTGGCGGTCGACCCGTTCAGGAGAAGAGTTTCGGATGAACATCGCAGGCAAAGCAGCCCTCGTGACCGGTGGCGTCGGAGGACTTGGCGAAGCGACCGTGCGCCGGCTGGTGGGCGAAGGCGCCCGGGTCGTCATTGCTGACCTCTCCGACGAGAAGGGGGCCAAGCTCGCGGCCGACCTCGGTGGCGCGGCGGTGTACGTGCGCACCGATGTCACGGACGAAGCGTCGGCGGCGGAGGCGGTCGAGGCGGCGGCGGAACTGGGGGAGCTTCGTCTGGTGGTGAACACCCATGGCGGCCCCGTCGCGGGGATGAGGGTGCTCGCCAAGGACGGCACGCCCATGCCGCAGGAATTGTTCGACCGGACCATCTCCATCTACCTGTCCGGAACGTTTCAGATGCTTCGCCTGGGCGCAGCCGCAATGGCAGTGCTCGAGCCCGATGACTCCGGCGTCCGTGGTCTGGTGGTGAACACCGCGAGCATTGCGGCATTCGAGGGGCAGGTCGGGCAGAGCGACTACAGCGCCGCCAAGGCGGGTGTTCACGGCCTGACGCTGGTGGCAGCGCGCGACCTCGCCGCGGTCGGCATCCGCGTCGTCACCATCGCGCCGGGTACGTTCTTCACCCCGGCCTTCCAGATGTCCGAGGCCGAAGCGCAGGAACGCTGGGGGAACTCGGTTCCGTTCCCGAAGCGGATGGGACGTACCTCTGAGTACGCCGATCTGGTCGCTTTTCTCGCAGCCAATGATTACGTGAACGGTGAGACCATCCGCATCGACGGCGCCCAGCGGTTCGGCCTCAAGTAGCGCGCCGGCCCCAGCCGGGCGCCTCCCCCTTAGCGGGAGGCCGCCCGCTGGGGCCGCGGCTCGTGCGGATAGAACTGAGCGCACCAGCGCCGAAACTGGACGTACTGCCGCTCCTGGCTCCGAAAGGCCGGCTGTTCCATGTAGGCCTG
Source organism: Sporichthya brevicatena (assembly GCF_039525035.1). Lineage (NCBI taxonomy): Bacteria > Bacillati > Actinomycetota > Actinomycetes > Sporichthyales > Sporichthyaceae > Sporichthya > Sporichthya brevicatena. The sequence goes on along the minus strand of NZ_BAAAHE010000011.1, from coordinate 170,586 downwards.
GTTCTCCCAGATGCTGCGATCCACATTTGGTCCGAGAACCTCGTCTCGCTGCGCTCGGATCAGGGCCGCAGCGATCGAGTCCGGACGGTCGCCGGTGTCGTCGGGCGCGCGTTCGACCCAGGCGCTCAACCGGACGTCCATCATCGTGTGGTCGATCGGAGTGGGGCAGATGTAGTGCACGAACTTCCGGATGCTCGTCATGCTCGTACGCATGACGCCGAAGCCCCACGCGGTGTTGTGGAACACCGCGTGAACCGGCCCGCGCGGGGAGGGGAAGTTTCCCTCGTACCCGACCTCGAGTCGTGGCGACGAGTCGTCCCACTCGGTGATCGTCGGGATGTCGAGCCAGCGGTGTGCGTAGCGGACGTGCACGACGTCGGCAATGTTTTCCGCCATCACCTGGGGCTGACACGACATCAGGTCCAAAACGGCCCCGTGGGGCCAGGCGGGGTAGTAGTCGGGGGAGGTCGCCTCTTCGCCGCCCTCCACCGACCAGGATGGCGGATCGCCGTTCTCGTCGTACCAGGCGAGGACCAGGCCGGAGATCTCGACGGCGGGGAACGAACGTAGCGCTCCCACGTCGACGGCGGCGCCGGTGTCGTCGCGCGCGGTCCCGTCCGGCTGCCACTGCCAGCCGTCGAGGATGCACCGGATCGACTCCCCTTCGACCTGGCCCCAGCGGGTCAGGTCGAGGCCCCGACGCCCCTCGTGGGCCTCCATGAGGTGCACCGCGCCCGACTCTGACCGCCAGACGACGAGGTCTCGACCCCAGTACCGGCGTGCTGCGAGTTGTCCCGGTTCCAGCTCGGGTGACCAGGCGACTTGGAACCAGCCCGTCGGGAAGGTCCGACGGTTCCAGCCGGCGATAGCTCGATGGCGCATCGGGGCGTCCTTAAGAGTCGATTTATTTTACTATATGTGCGTGGGGAGCGAGCGAGCAAGGCCGCTGGACACAAGCTGCCCGCGCCATCTACGGTCTAATCAGTTAACTCTTACTACTAGTTCGAGGGTCCACATCATGCAGCGCGGAATTTTCGATCCTTCGCACGATGACTTCCGCGCCACCTGCCGGGAGTTCTTCGAGCGGGACTGTGTGCCGTACGTCGACGAGTGGGAGCGTGCGGGGCAGGTCAGCCGCGAGGCCTGGCGGGCCGCGGGGAAGCAGGGGCTGCTCGCCTGGGAGGCTCCAGAGGAGTACGGCGGGCTCGGCCTGGTCGACTTCCGCTTCAACGCGGTCCTGATCGAGGAGTTCTGGGCCACGGGCACGGTGGGCATCGGGCTGGGCCTGCAGAACGAGATCCTCCTGCCGTACCTGCTCGACCTGACGACCCCGGAGCAGAAAGCACGATGGCTGCCGGGATTCGTCGCCGGCGAGCTGATCGGCGCGATCGCCATCTCCGAACCGGGTGCCGGCTCGGACGTCCGCGCGGTACGGACCTCAGCCCGTCGCGACGGCGACCACTACGTCATCAACGGGTCGAAGACGTTCATCAGCAACGGTCTGCTGGCGGACCTCGTGCTGGTGGTCTGCCGCACGTCCGAGATGGACGGCCACCGAGGCCTCAGCCTGATCGTCGTGGAAAGCGGTACCGAGGGCTTCACTCGTGGCCGACAGCTGGACAAGATCGGCCAGCACTCCCAGGACACGGCCGAGCTCTCCTTCGTCGACGTCCGCGTGCCGGTGGAGAACCTGATCGGGACCGAGGATCGGGGCTTCTACCACCTGATGGCCAACCTGCCCCGCGAACGTCTCGGTATCGCGCTGCAGGCCGCGGGGGCGGCGGAGCGGGCGTTCGCGCTCACGACGCAGTACGCCGGCGATCGCGAGGCGTTCGGGCGGCCGGTCGGTACGTTCCAGGCCAACCGGCATGCCCTGGCGGAGATCCGGATCAAGCTCGACGTCCTGCGTGCCTATCTCGACCGTTGCATCCTCGCTGTCAACGCCGGCGACCTGACCGCCGAGGAGGCGGCCGGCGCGAAGTGGTGGGCGACGGAAACCCAGTGGGAGATCGTCGACCGCTGTCTGCAGATGCACGGCGGCTACGGCTACGTGAACGAGTACGAGATCGCGCGCATCTGGCGGGATTCGCGGGTCTCGCGGATCTATGGCGGGACCAATGAGGTCATGAAAGAGATCGTGGGCCGGTCGCTCGGGTTCGCCGACCCGGTCGCCACGGCGTAGAGAGGGCTGCGGTGTACGGGTTGGAAGGCAAGGTCGCATTCATCACGGGTGTGGCCCGTGGGCAGGGCCGTTCCCATGCGGTGGCGTTGGCCGAGCAGGGCGTGGACATCATCGGCGTCGATGTGTGTCGGCAACTGGACACGGTTAGTTATCCGATGGCGACTCCGGACGACCTCGCGGAGACGGTCGCCCTGGTGGAGAAGCTGGACCGCCGGATCATCGCCGTGGAGGGCGATGTCCGGGATTACGACCAGCTCGACGCCGCGGTGCGCGCTGGGGTGGCCGAACTGGGGCGGCTGGACATCGTCCTGGCCAACGCCGGTGTCATGGCGCACGGTGTGCCCCCGATCGAGAACTCGCGCGAGGCTTGGCGCGACTCCATCGACATCATGCTGACCGGTGTCTGGAACACCCTTCAGGTGACAGTCCCTCACCTCATTGCCGGCGGCCGCGGGGGATCGATTGTCGTCACCAGTTCCTCCGCCGGCCTCCGCGCCTCGGGGACGGACATGGGCGGGGGTACCGACGGCTACTTCGCCTCGAAGTTCGGGGTCGTGGGTCTGGTGAAGGCCTACGCGAATGCGCTGGGCAAGCACGGCATCCGCGTGAACTCGATCCATCCGACAGGAGTGGCCACCCCGATGGTCGTGAACGAGTTCTTCCCGGAGTTCATCGCGGCGAATCCCGAGCTCGGGGAACAAGCGGTCAACGCGCTCCCGGTGCCGGTCATCGAATCGATCGACGTCAGCCGAGCGGTGCTGTACCTGGTATCGGACCACGGCCGGTACGTCACCGGGATCCAGATGCCCGTCGACGCCGGGCTGACGTCCCGTTGAGGGGCCACGAGCGATGAAGGTCGTCATTGACGCTCGGCGGTGCAGTGGACACGGCCTGTGCTTGTCCCATGCACCCGAGATTTTCGAGCACGACGACGCGGGTATGGCCGTCGTCCGGCCGGGTTCCGGGAACGATCTCGCCGCGGCCCGAGAGGCGGAGCAGAACTGTCCTGAACGCGCGATCACCGTGGAGGTGTCGGATGACTGAAAGTGTCGCCGAAATGAACGTCGGGTCCGACGATCCCGAGATCTCTCAGTTCCACTACTGGAACGAGGACGTCCAGGGCGGTGCGGACGCCCTCTTCGACCGGATGCGCGAGCGCTGCCCGGTCGCGAAGAGTGAACGTTACGGCGGCTTCTGGATGCTGTCGAAGTACGACGACGTCTTCCGTGCCTATCAGGAGCCGGAGCTGTTCTCGTCGTACCCGAACCCGATCCCGGCCAACGGAATCGGCAGCGCTCGCCCGGTGATTCCGGTCGAGATCGACCCTCCGGACCACGCGAAGTACCGGGAGATTCTCGCCCCGCTTTTCACGGTCAGGCGGGTGCGTCCCCTGGAGGCCAAGATTCAGGAACATGCCGAAGCGCTCGTCGCCGAGATTGCTGCGAAGGGCTCCTGCGACTACGTCAAGGATTTCGCGCAGGTGCTCCCCACGCGGGTGTTCCTGGACATGATGGGATGGCCGCTCGAGGACGCGCCCCGGTTCCTTGAGTGGACCGAGAAGCTGATGCGTCAGCCTTCCGACGATCCGGAGGAGTCGGCGCGCATCAAGGAGGCGACGGCTCTCGAACTCGTCTCGTACTTCGCCGAGGAGCTGGACCGCAGGGAGGAGCTGGGTCCGCCCAACACCTCTGAGGGCCGCGATTTCATCGACTGGCTTCGCAGCGCCTCGTTCGGTGACGAACGGCCTCTGAGCACGTTCGAGATTCTCGACTGCATCTTCATCGTGCTCATCGCCGGCCTCGACACGGTTCAAGGCGTCCTGAGCATGAGTATGGAGTTCCTGGCCACCCACGAGGACTACCGGCGGGAGATCGTCGAGCACCCGGAACGGATCGATTCCGCCGTCGAGGAGCTACTCCGCTGGTTTGCCCCGGTGCTTCCGGGTCGCCGGTTGACGCGTGACGTGACAATCCGCGGGGTCGACATGAGCGAGGGCGACCGAGTCCTGCTGATGATGAGTTCCGCGTGTCGCGACGAGGACCAGTTCCCGAACGCGGGCTCAATCGACTTCTCCCGGAATCCCAACCGTCACATCGCTTTCGGGGCTGGAGCACATCGCTGCCTGGGCTCCCACGTCGCGCGCCTAGAACTCCGGATCGCTCTGCGCGAGTGGCATCGGCTGATGCCCAATTACCGAATTCAGCCCGGCACCACGCCCGTCCGTCATCTGTCGGCGGTCCGTGGTCACACGGAACTTCTCCTGGAAACGGTCTGAGGTTCACGTCGGCAACTGAACACTGAACGAAGGAGGTACTCATGGCGCAGTTCGGCACCGTCGAGGTGTACGAGGAAATGGCGCGGGCGCTGAACGCCGATCCCGAGTGGACCGGGATGCAAGGCGTCGACATCACCTACACCATGGTCTACGACTACGGATCCCCCGTGGACAAGGCGTTCTTCGTCCGCTACGAGAAGGGTCGTGTCAGCGAAGTTCGCGAACTCGAGTCGCGTGGCGACATCCAGGCCGACTTCGTCATCAGTGGGGACGGCGAGGTCTGGCGGGGGGTGCTGACCAAGACGATCGACCCGACCATCGCCTTGACGCGTGGTCAGTTGAGCGTCAAGGGGAAGATGTCGACGCTGCTCAAGAACATGAGCGCGTTCAAGTACATCATCGACACGATGACGACGATCGAGCTGACATGAGCTCGACCCGCGCCTTGAACTACATCGACGGCGAATGGGTGGACGGTGGCAGCGGAGACTGGATTCCCGTTGTCGATCCGTCCCACCTGACGCCGATCGCCGAGGTTCCCGACAGCGATGTCGAGACCGTCGCGGCGGCCGTGGCAGCGGCTCGCCGAGCGTTCGACGAAGGCCCCTGGCCCCGTCTGAGTGCGGCCGCCCGAGGCGACGTCGTGCTGCGACTCGCGGCCGAGTTGGAGGCCCGCCTGCCGGTGCTCGACGAGCTGATCCCGCGCGAGGCCGGCTGCCCGGCGCGGTTGTCCGGCCTCATGCAGACCGGTACCCCCATCGGGATGGTCCGTGACATGGCGGAGTGGGCGGGCCTGCTGGAGGAGGTCAAGTCCGGACCGATCGTGACTGCTCCGGCCGTCGGTCAGAGTGACGTGCTGCGCGAGCCGGTCGGCGTCTGCGCCGGCTTCGTCCCCTTCAACTTCCCCCTGCTGATGACCATCTGGAAGGTCGTTCCGCCGATCCTGATGGGGAACACGGTGGTCATCAAGTCTTCGCCGCTGACGCCGCTCGCCAGCGTCGAGTTCGTCCGTGCCTGCGAGGCAGCGGGCGTGCCGGCCGGGGTCGTCAACCTGGTGCACGGGGACCAGGAGGCGGGCAAGGCGCTGGTCGCGCATCCGGGTGTCGACCACATCAGCTTCACGGGCAGCACGGAGGTCGGATCGCGTGTCATGGCGGCGGCGGCGCCCACCGTCAAGCGGCTGACGTTGGAGCTCGGGGGCAAGTCCCCGAGTCTGGTGCTGCCGGACGGCGACCTGGAACTGGCCGTCCGTGGCACGTTGTTCGCCGCGTTCATGCACGCCGGGCAGGCCTGCGTCGCGACCACCCGGCTCCTGGTGCCCTCCGGTCTCTACGACGTAGCAGTAGACCTGGTCCGCAAGCGCACGGAGGCGCTGAAGCTCGGCCCCGCCGAGGACTTCGCGACCGACGTCGGCCCGCTGATCTCCGAGCAGCAGTGCCTCCGCGTGGAGGCGATGGTGGAGCGAGCGGTGAGCGAGGGCGCGAAGGTCCTCACCGGGGGCCGGCGCGCCGTCGTCGACGGAGCGGACGGGTGGTTCTTCGAACCGACGGTGCTCACCGACGTGACGCCCGACATGGAGATCGCCCAGGAGGAGGTCTTCGGTCCGGTGCTTGTCGTGCTGCCCTACGACACCGTCGAGGAGGGTGTCGCCCTGGCCAACAACACGAGGTACGGACTCGGAGCGGTCGTCTGGGGTTCGACGCTCGCGGCCCGCGCCGTGGCGCGCCGGATCCAGGCCGGGACGGTGTGGATCAACACGTACGGAGTTCTGGCGCCGGCGCCCTACGGGGGTTACAAGCAGAGCGGATTCGGCCGCGAGTGGGGTCCGGAAGGGATGCTCGAGTACACCCAGATGAAGCACGTCTACACGAGCCTGGACGAGAACGACCTCGACTGCCGGCCGTACGGATTGGTCGGTTCCGAATGGCCGTGATGGGTGCGCCGGCTCCCGTCGACCCGGTGACTCCCCAGGCGGAGGTCCCGGTGAGGCGCTCGGCAAGCAACTGGATCGCGGCGGCCTGGTCGGACGACGTCGTCGCGGGAGCCCTCGTCCCGACGCGGGTGGAGGGGATGGATCTGCTGCTGTATCGCGACGCCGACGGGCATGTCCGCGCGGCCGACCGCCGGTGCCCCCGACGGGGGTACCCCCTGACGGACGGCTCGGTGGAGCCGACCGGCATCCGGTCCTCGGTCGACGGCTGGTTGTGGTCGTTCGACGGCTCGGCCACGGAGCCGAGCGGTGTCGTCCACCGATCCGAACCAGGGCTGGTTCTCCGCCACCACGCTGTCACGGAGGTGCACGGACTTGTGCTCGTGTGCGGCGGGGAACGGGTGCCTCCGGACGTTCCGCGCCTCCCGTCGCCCGAAGCATGGATCTCCCGGCCGACCACGCGGGCCGTGGCCAGCCATCCGCTGGCGGTGCTCGAGTCCCTCGCGGACCCCTGCACCTTGAGTTACGTCCTCGGGGTCGGGGTGACCGGAGAACCTCGCGTGCCGGTGGCGACCGACGACGTTCTGCACCTTCAGTTCGCGGTTGATCGACGACCGGAGTGCACCGTTGACGTCCGCGCGTTCGGCACGCTGCTGATGTCGGTCTCGGCGACCGGCCACAACAGCGGCGGGGCCTTGATCGGGACGACTCCGACCGGAGCCGACGAGTCGCTGGAGCTCCGGACCTGTGCCTGGGGTGGTGGTGCCGACTGGGCCGGGATGGCGGGGCGGCTCGCGGAGGTGGTCGCGGCCGTTCGCCGGGACCAGGAGCGGGTCGTTCCGGCCCGGCGATCGGGTCTCGCTGTCGTTCGTACCTGGATCGGGCGCGCATGACCACGGTGGCGAGTGGAGGCGCGGTACTGCGCGGGTGGTTGCCGGTCTCCGTGCTGTCCGAGTTGCCCGTCGGTGGAGTGATTCCCCTCCGCGTCCAGGGCAAGGAACTGGTCCTGTGGCGTGGTGAGTCCGGTGAGCTGCATGCGTTGGACGCCTTCTGTCAGCACCTCGGAGCGCACCTCGGCTACAACGGGCGCGTCTGTGGTGAGGACGTGCGGTGCTTCTACCACGGGTGGGCGTGGTCGCCGGCCGGCGAGAACACCGACATCCCCTACGACAGCCGTACGCACCGCGGCCGGCGGATCCGTCCCTGGACCGTCGCGGAGCAGGGTGGGCTGGTCTTCCTGTGGTACTCCGGTTCGGCCGACCAGCCGCAACCGCAGCGGCCGGCGCCGGACCTTCCGAACGACGCGACTCGGGCCTGGGTCACGCGCGAGCTCGTCGCCGACCCGCGGCTGATCCTCGAAGCGCTGGTCGATCCGGCGCTGTTGAGATTCCTCGCCGGCGGCGAGATCGATCTCGCCGGGGTTCCGACCAGCTCGGACACCCGCTTCGAGGTCGAGTACCGACGCGACGACGGTGCGGCGGTCCGGACGGCTGTCCTCGACGTGGCCACCGGTGTCGTCGTCGGGCCGGGTTGGTCACTCACGGTCGCCATCCTCCCGGTGGTCGACGACACGGTGCGGATCCTGACGGCGATCACCGGTGATGCGCGTGCGTCGGACCGCGCGATGGATCGAATCCTCGGCCTGGTCGCGGACATGGCCTACCAACCCCTGCCTGGCGGGTCGGGGGAGGAGCCGCTGCGGTCATTCCGGGCCTGGCGTGCGGACCTGGAGTCCTCGCCGATCGGGGAGTCCGGCGATCGGGTCTCCACGACGGCATGAGCGCGGATCTGCGGGGGGTTGATCTGCGGCGCGCGGATCTGCGCGGCGCCGACCTGGTGGGCGCGAACCTGCGGGACGCTGATCTCAGTGGCGCCTTGCTGGCCGGTGCTGACCTGACCAAGGCGGATCTCCGGAACGCCTGTGCGCACGGGGAGGGCATCGCAGCGTCCGGAGCGGTGTTCCGCGACGCCGACCTGCGAGGAGCGGAACTCTCCTTCTCCGACCTCAGCAACGCCGACCTGAGTGGGTGCAATCTGCAGGGGGCCGACCTGGCGTCGGCCAGCCTGACCGACGCGGTGCTGCGCGTGGCCTCCGTGGGGTGGGCATCGGTTCTGAATGATCGTCAGGAACTGAGGACGGTCAACCTTTCGGGCGCCGACCTGCGGCGCGCGGATCTGACCGGCGCCTCCCTGGTCGGTGCCGTACTGGACGGTGCCGACGCCGCACACGTCACGGCTGCGAACGCTCGGCTGTCCAACGTCAGTGCGTGGGGAGCCCGGTTCGTCGGTGCCGATCTGACGGGGGCTGATCTGCTCGAGGCCACTTTCAACGGCGCTGACCTGGGCGCAGCGGACCTCGGGGGTGCCCTTCTGGTGGGCGTCGTCTTTCGGGGGTGCACGTTCGCGCGGTCCCGCTTCGACGACGCCCGGTTCGGTGGGGTCGTGGTGTTGCGGTCGGATCTGGGCGAGGCGCGGGGGTTGGAGCGCGTCGTCGTCCTGGCGCCCAGTGCGATGGACGAGTGGAGCCGGCAACGCCTGCCCCGTCGGGTCGATGCCGCCGCGCTGCTGGGCGAACGCGCCGACGTGGGGTCGACCCTGGATCAGGAGATGGCAGGGTGCGGCAACGCTCGCCGGGCGCTGCCTCTGCTGGCGATGCTGGCGGACGACGTCAAGCCGGCAGGATGACCGGAGCGACGAAGTCGCCGGCCGCGGTCGGTTCCAGGCCGATCGTCACGGGCATGCCGACCTGCGGGCGTAGGTCGGTCGCCGTCCGCAGCACCCCGGTGATGCGGATCGACGGCGCCTCCTCCAGTTCGGCCACGCCGACCAGGTAGGGCACGTCGGGTCCCGGCACGGCCTGCCGGTTCACCGCGATCCAGGTGTGGAGGGTGCCCCGACCGCTCACCGGGGCGAACTCCACCGGACCCATGCAGGTCCGGCAGCGCTCCAGCGGCGCGTGAATCCATTGACGGCAGTCCAGGCACCGACACACGGCGAGCACGCCCTGCGCGGTGGCGGCCCAGAACCCCCGGGTGTCCGGGTCCGGGATCGGCAACGGCCAGAGCGGCCCCCGGTCGGTCGACTGGTCCAAGGTGCTGGTCACGCCGCCTCCCGGCTGTAGATCAGGGCCCCGCCGAACGGCCCCGCGCCCGCGCTGACCAGGGCGACCGACGCGTCCTGGACCTGACGTTCGCCGGCTTCGCGGCGGAGCTGCAGGACTGCTTCGTAGTGGTGGTTCATGCCGTGGATGTACCCCTCGGAGAGCAAGCCGCCGTGCGGATTGACCACGACGTCCCCGCCGTGAGTGCCGCGTCCTTCGCTCAGGAAGGCGCCAGCTTGCCCGCGTTCGCAGAATTCGTAGTCCTCAAGCGTTGCCAGCACCGTGTAGGTGAAGCAGTCGTACATGCAGGCGACGTCGACGTCGGCCGGCGTGAATCCCGTCCGCTGCCACAGGCGAGGGCCGGCCGAGCGGGAGTACATCGACGTCATGTCGTCCCACGTCGTCCACCCCGAACCGCTCCAGGAACCGGAACCACCTCGGTACCAGATCGGCGTGTGCCGGCAGCCGCGGGCGAGCTCGGCACCGGCGAGGACGACGGCCACCGCGCCGTCGACCTCGAAGGCGCAGTCGTTGACCCGGAAGGGGTCGCACACCCACCGACTCGCGAGGTAGTCGTCGACGGTCAGTGGCTCGCGCATCGCGGCGTGCGGATTAGCCTGGGCATGCGTTCGTTGGGTGACGGCCACCGCGGCCAGGTCGAGTTCGGTGCTGCCGTAGGTGTGTTGGTAGCGGCGCGCCCAGGAGGCGACGAACTGTGGAGGCACCAGGAATGCTGACGGAGCGTCGAACTGATGCTTGCCGGTGACCTCGAGCTGCTTGGCCACGGTCCCGAACCGGTAGCCGGACCGGCCGTTCAGCGAACGGAAGGCCACCACCGCTCGGCAGCGGCCCGACTCGATCGCGGCGACGGCGTCCTGGACGACCTGCGCGGCCATGTCACCGCCGCCGAACAGGGTCGGCGCCCACTCGACCTCGTCGCGGCCGGCGGCCCAGGCCACCTCGCCCGACATCGTCGAGTCGTTGTACTGGAAGCTCGCCCAGCCGTCGACGTCGGCCACGGTGAGCCCCGCGTCGGAGATCGCGGCGCGGCAGGCCTCGACGGCCATCGCCTGGGTCGTGCGGCCCGACGCGCGGGTGAAGGAGGTTCGTCCGATACCCACCACAGCGACCGACATCGAACTCCTTCTAGGACGTTTTCTATTTAGATAATTATACGGTATCGTCGGCCAGGACGCGCAACCGTCCGGCGCCGGTGAACCCCGGCGGCCGGGCCGCCAGGCGACCGAGGAAGCGGTGCAAGTGGGCACAGTCGAAGAGGACGTGACGACGCCGACGGCGGCGGCGGAGCCGAGCCAGGACGAACGGCGTGTGCGCCTGCCCAAGATGGCGGAGCTGGTCGCGCTCGACCTGCGCCGGCGCATCATCCGCAACGAGTTGGCGGAGGGCGAGGCGCTGCCGGGGGAAGCGGCCCTGATGTCGCAGTACGGGGTGTCCCGTCCGACCCTGCGGGAAGCGCTTCGGGTGTTGGAGTCCGAGTCCCTGATCGTCATCCAGCGGGGCGCGCGCGGTGGGGCTCGGGTCTGCGCTCCCCGGCGCGAGGTCGCGGCTCGGTACGCCGGCCTGCTGCTGCAGTACCAGGGGACCACGCTGGCCGACGTCTGCGAGGTACGAAGTCTTCTGGAGGTGCCGTGCGTCCGCATGCTCGCTCGACGGGGCCGGGCGGACGACATCGCCCAGTTGCGCGGGGCGCTGGAGGCGGCGGAGGAAGCCGGGCTCACCGCGGAGGAACGCGCGCGCCGGCACAACGACTTCCACCAGCTCCTGCTGAGCCTGACCGGCAACAGCACGCTGGTTCTGCTCGGACAGCTGGTCCAGGAGATCATCGACCAGGCCGGCGTCTCCCGGGCGCAGGGGGAGAGCGGCCCGGACGCCGAGCTCGCTGCGCGCACGGCCGCGGAGGCGCACCGGCGACTCATCGAGCTCATCGACGTCGGCGACGCCGGAACGGCGGAAGCCTTGTGGGACAAGCACCTCGCGGACGGGGCCGCCCACGCGTTCGGTGCGGCTGGAGAGGAAAAGTTGCTCGACATCCTGACGTGAGCCCGTGATCCTCGGGGCGCGTCCGGACTGTCCTGCCCGTCAGATCGGTCGGTAGTACTTGTACGCACAGTTCGAGCCCGAACTCCTCGTGGAGGATCGGGGCAACGGCATTCGCCTGGTCGTGCTCAATCGGCCCGACGCCTTCAACGCCAGCAACGAGCGTCTGCACGACGCACTCATCGAGGTCTGGTCGCCGCTCGGCGCCGATCCCGAGGCCCGTGCCGTCGTGCTGACCGGAGCCGGGCACGCCTTCAGCGCCGGCGGCGACATGCATCACCTGGCCGCCTGCCGGACCGATGTGCACATGCGGCGCAAGGAGATCGAGAACGCGCGCCGCCTGGTGCTGGCGATGGTCGATTTCCCGCTGCCGATCGTCGCCGCGGTGAACGGCCCGGCGGTCGGTCTGGGCTGCAGCCTGGCGGCGCTCTCGGACATCGTCCTGATCGCCGAGGGCACCTACATGGCCGACCCCCACGTCTCGGCCGGCCTCACGGCCGCGGACGGAGGGGCCCCGGCGTGGCCGTTGCTCATGAGCCTGCTCCGCGCGAAGGAGTATCTCCTGACAGGTGATCGCATCCCGGCCGCGGAGGCCGTCGCGATCGGACTCGCGAACCGTACGGTTCCCGGCGCGGACCTGTTGCCGGAGGCCCTCGCCCTCGCGGGACGGCTGGCGGCGCAGCCGGCGCATGCGGTGCGGACGACGAAGAAGGCCCTGAACATGCATCTCTCGCGGGCCATGACCGGGGTCCTTGAGTACGCCCTCGCGGAGGAGTTCGCCTCCTTCGACACCGACGATCACGAACGGATCGTCCGCCGGTTCCTGACGAAGAGCGGTTCGGCCGGCTGACTTCCGTCAGACCGCGATGTACTTCGTCTCCAGGAACTCGTGGACGCCGTCGAGTCCTCCCTCGCGGCCGAGTCCGCTCTGCTTCACGCCGCCGAACGGAGCCGCCGGGTCCGACAGGGTTCCGCGGTTGACGGCGACCATGCCGGACGAGAGCCGCTCGGCCACGCGTAACCCGGCGCCGATGTCGGAGGCGTAGACGTAGCCGGCAAGCCCGAACTCCGTGCCGTTCGCGAGAGCGACCGCCTCGTCCTCGTCGGACACGGTGACGATCGGTGCCACCGGACCGAAGATCTCGACGCCGAGAATCGAGGCGTCACGGGGCACCTCGTCGAGCACGGTCGCCGGATAGAACGCTCCCGGACCCTCCGGCGTCCGGGCACCCGCCCGTGGGCGAGCGCCTTCGGCGATCGCCTGCTCGACGAGGGCTGCGACCTTGTCGCGCTCGCCCGGCGACGCGAGCGCGCCCAGCTGCGAGTCCCCGGCCAGCCCCGGGCCGCAACGCAGCTTCGCCATCGCCGCGCTGAGGTTCGCGGTGAACTCCGCGGCGAGCGACTCGTGGACGTAGAACCGGTTGGCCGCGGTGCAGGCCGCACCGCCGTTACGCAGCTTCGCGATCAGTGCGCCGTCGACCGCCGCCCGCACGTCCGCACCTTCCAGGACGAGGAATGGCGCGTTGCCGCCGAGTTCCATCGAGCAGCGCAGCACCTGTGACGCCGCCTCGCGGAGGAGGTGCGAGCCCACCCCGGTGGAGCCGGTGAAGGAGAGGTGGCGCACCCGCGCATCGCGGAGCATGGCGCGGACCGGCGGCCCGGCGGGCGAGGCGAGAACCACGTTGACGACGCCCGCGGGGACGCCGGCCTCCTCCAGGACGGCCGCGATGGCCAGCGCTGTCAGAGGTGTCTCCAGTGCCGGCTTCAGAACCACCGTGCACCCGGCGGCGAGTGCCGGCGCGATCTTTCGCGTGACCATGGCGGCGGGGAAGTTCCACGGTGTGACGAGCAGGGAAACACCGATGGGGTCGTGGGTCACCACGATGTGCTTGTCGCCGGACGGTGCCAGGCGGTAGTCGCCGCGGATGCGGGTCGCTTCCTCGGAGAACCACCGGAAGAACTCGGCAGCGTAGGTCACCTCGGCCTGCGCATCGGCCAATACCTTGCCGTTCTCCCTCGTGATCAGTTCGGCCAGGGCGCGACCGCGCTGGGTCATCAGCTCGAACGCGCGCCGGAGAAGCTCGGCCCGGTCCCGGGGTGGGGTCGCGGCCCAGGGTGCGGCCGCGTCGGCGGCAGCCTCCACCGCGAGCGTGATGTCAGCATCGCCGGCCAGGGACACGCTCGCGATGGGAGCCCCGGTCGCCGGATCCAGGACCGGGACGCGATCGGGCGACTCCACCCAGGTACCACCGATGAAGAGATCGGTAGGGATGTGCACTCCGCGGTGCTCCTTCGAGACGGGTGGATCTGACTGGACATCAGTGATGCCCGAACTTCAGAAGGTCCACTCCACGCGGCGATCGAACCACTCCGGAAGGTTCTCGTTCACCCAGGAGCGGTACTGGGTCAGGTGGCGGCGGCTGGTGCGTCGCGCCGCTTCGGCGTCCTGCTTCTCGACGGCCGTGAGCAGGCGCTGGTGCGCGCGCACCACGGCGGCTGCTGTCGCCGAGTCGTTCGCGGCGTTCTCGGGATGCAGATTGCTCCAGATGCGCCGGAACGTCAGGCCGGTCATGAACAGCAGGGGGTTCTGGCTGCACTCGCCCAGTAACACGTGGAAGCGGTCGTAGGGATCCTGGAAGTTGCTGAGCTTCGTGGTCGCAGCCTTCATGTCCTTCACGGCTGCGGCGAGAGCGCGGACCTGCTCCGGCTTGCGATGCTCCGCGGCGGCAGCGGCGATCTCGGGCTCGATCGCGATCCGCGCGTCCATCACGACGCCGAACCGGACCTTCATGAACTGCAGGAGCATCGTTGTCGAGCTCGCGTAGTCCTCGGGCCCCACGTTCCCGACCACGGGGCCGCCACCGCGGCCGCGTCGGATCTCGAGCACGCCCTGAGCCTCGAGGAGGCGCAGCGCCTCGCGCAGGGTGGTCCGAGCGACGCCCAGCCACTCGATCATGTCCCGCTCGATGGGCAGGCTGTCGCCGGGCTGCAGGTGATTGGTGTCGATGTAGTCGAGCAACGCCTTCGCGGTGCTCACCGCGACTCTCGGTCGGGGCGCGCCCTCGGAGCTCTCGTCTGGTGCGGTCACAGTGCGACCTCCTCCTGACGATCAGATTAGCGCTCTTGCGTCCGTACCCCGCCATAAAATATGTTCATATTAATATCACAGAGGAGAGCGGGTACATGACGGACTGGTCGAACACGGCTTTGTTGAGCATCCCGACCGTGCTGCGCGAGCAGGTGGTGCGCACGCCGGCGAAGACGGCCCTTGTGCTGAACGGCGAATCGATCAGCTACCAGGCGCTGCTCGAGCGATCGGTGGCCGCGGCCCGTGGTCTCCAGGAGCTCGGCGTCGGCTTCGGTGACTCCGTCGGGGTGCTCTCCCCGAACACGCCGGAGATGATCTACACGTGGATCGGCGCCTCGATGCTCGGCGCCGTGTACGTGCCGGTGAACGTCGAGTACAAGGGCACCTTCCTCATCCACCAGTGGACGACGGCCGCGGTCGGTGTCGCGGTTGTGGACAGCTCGTGCATCCCGGAAGTGGCGGCCGTGGCGACGCGCCTGCCGGACCTGAAGCACGTGGTCGTCGTGAATCGGGGTACGGATCGGGTCGACCTCGGCCGCGCGGATCTGCAGGTGCACGACTCCGCCGAACTGATGACCCCCGCCCGCTTCGACGGAGATCTGACTGCGGTGCCCGGCGTGGCCGACCCGCCGGGCGACGCGATCGCCGCGGTCATCTTCACGGCGGGCACCACCGGTCCGTCCAAGGGCGTGGCGATGAGCCACAACTACATGGTCCGGTCGGCTCGTCAGGTGTTCGACCTCCGTGGTTGTACGCAGGATTCGGTCGTCTACGGCGCTCTTCCCTTGTTCCACCTCGCGGCGATCAGTGTCGTCGTCCTGGGGCCGATCCTCGCCGGTGCCACCGCTGTCCTGGACGCTCGATTCTCGCCCAACAACTTCTGGAGCCGAGTACGGGAAACGGGTGCGGATCAGACGATCCTGCTCGGCGCCATGAGCACGATGCTGTGGAACCGGCCGGAGGATCCCGGCGACGCGGACAACCCGCTCAAGGTGGCACTCATCGCTCCGATGCCTCCGGCGCTCCACCGCCAGTTCGAGCAGCGATTCGGACTGACGGTACTTCAGATGTACGCACAGTCCGAGGTCTACCCGCTCACGGTGGCTTCGGCCCACGACCCCGCGCCCCCCGGCTACTCCGGCCGACCGAACCCACTCCTCACCGTCAGGTTGTTCGACGAGAACGACAACGAGGTGCCGCCGGGGCAGGTCGGTGAGGTCTGTGTACGACCCAACCAACCGCACGTCATGTTCGAGGGCTACTTCAAGAACCCGGAGGCGACCGCGGCGACGTGGCGCAACCTGTGGATGCACACGGGCGACCTGGGCCGGTTCAACGAGGAGGGCTTCTTCGAGTTCGTCGACCGGAAGAAGGACTACCTCCGCCGCCGTGGGGAGAACATCTCGAGCTTCGAGGTGGAGCACGCGGTGATGCAGTTCGAGGGCGTCGCCGAGGTCGCGGTCGTCGCGGCACCCAGCGAGCTGACGGAGGACGACGTCATCGCCTGCGTCGTGCCGGTGCCGGGGGTGTCGATCGACCCGGTCGCGCTCATGGACCACTGCGTCGCGGAGATTCCCTACTTCGCAATCCCGCGTTACCTCTGGATCCTCGACGAGCTCCCTCGGAACCCCGTCGGACGGGTGGAGAAGTACAAGCTGCGCGAGCGCTTCGCTCTTCGCCAAGGCGTCGACGGTCTCTGGGACCGCGAGGCGGCGGGGTTCGTCATCGAGCGCCGTACGTTCACGCCGGCGAAGGTCGGGGGTGGGTCCTGATGACTCGACCTGAGAACTGGGCACCGGACATGTCCGGTCTCGGCTTCGACCGGGACGCGGTGCTGGTCGTCACGGGTGCCGCCAGTGGCATCGGCCGAGCGGCGGCGGTCACGGCGGCCCGGGCGGGTGTGCACGTCGCGGCCTGGGACGTGGACAAGGACGGATGCGAGTCCGTCGTCGAGGAGATCACGGCGGCGGGCGGTCGTGCCCACCTGGCGATCGTGGACGTGGCGGACACCGCGGCGGTGGAAGGAGCTTGGCGGCAGGCGGCCGAAGCGGGACCTTGTCGCTACCTGTTCAACAACGCGGGGCCGGCCAGCGTGACCGACGCGCCGATCATCGACAGCGTCTCGCGGGCGATCGGGGCCATGATCAACGTGACCGAGTCCTGGCTCACGGTGTGCCCGGAGGACGCGGAGAGCGTGGTGTTCACCTCGTCGATCGTGGGCACCTGGTGGGGCGGGAGCTCGTTGGTCCAGTCCTTCTATCCGGTGGCCAAGGGCGCGATCGCCTCGTACTCGCGCCATCTGGCGGTCCGCGAAGGGGGTCGGCCGAGGGCCAACACCATCGCTCCTTCCTACACCCTGACGCCGCGCACGGAGTCGTGGATCAACCTCCCTGGCTACCAGGAGCAGATTCGGCGCAATCCGATGAACCGTCCCGCCCTGGCGCAGGAGCCGGCGAACGTGGCGTGCTTCCTCCTCTCACCCGCAGCATCCTTCGTCAACGGCACGCTGATCGCCGTCGACGGCGGGCTCGTCGCCGCGTCATGACCATGAGTGAAGTGCCGCCGAGAACGCGCCCCACCCCGGCGCAGGAGCCGGAGAAGTTGAACGAAGTCGGTACCGACGAGCTGCGGGAGTGGTTCCGGGAGTGGCTCGCGGCGAACGCGGATCGGCTGATTCCCTACCGCGAGCCGGAACCGGCGTCGTACGAGGAGGCGGACGAACTCCACGTCGGTCTCCTGCTCCTGCTGGCGGAGGCCGGCTGGTCACTGATCGGCTGGCCGGAGTCGATCGGTGGGCTCGGCGGCAACCTGGTGCTGCGCGGCGTCGTGTACGACGAGTTGGCGGCGGCCGGCTATGTGCTGCCCGAGCGCTGCTACCCCGTGGAGATCCTCGGACCGACGCTCCTCCGCTATGCGCCGGACCTGGCCGTGAGCTACCTTCCGGGTCTGATCACCGGTGCCGAGATGTGGTGTCAGGGCTTCTCGGAACCGGAGGCCGGGAGTGATCTCGCATCGCTGCGCTGCCGGGCGACCGAGCGTCCCGGGGGATGGGTCGTCAACGGCCAGAAGCTCTGGACCAGCAACGCCCAGATGTCGACGAAGTGCGTCCTGCTGGTCAGGACCGGGACGCCCGAAAGTCGGCATCGCGGCCTGACCATGTTGCTGGTCGACATGAACACCCCAGGCATCACCGTGAATCCCATCCGTAGTGCCGCCGGTGCGAACCACCTGTGCGAGGTCTTCCTCGACGACGTGGAGGTGCCCGCGGACCGGCTGATCGGCGAGGTCGGCAAGGGCTGGGAGGTGGCGATGTACCTGCTGCAGTTCGAACGCGGCATGTACGCCTGGATGCGCCAAGCCGTTCTTCACCACCGGGTCGAGTTGGTCCGCCATCAGATGCCCGGTCCCCCCGGTGATCTGGAGGCGGCGGTGCTGGGTGAGATGTACGCGGCGGTCAGTACCCTTCGTGCCCGCACCGCGAGCACGTTGAGCCGCCTGGCGGCCGGCGCGCGGCTCGGCCCTGAGGCATCGATCGACAAGCTGCTGCTGTCCCGCGCGGAACAGTGCGTGACCGACGGTGCACGACGGCTGCTCCATCCCGCCGTGGAGACGGGATCCGGTGAGTGGGCGGCCTACTGGCGGTCCGCGTGGTACTTCGCGCGGGCGGCCACCATCCTCGGCGGCGTCGCCGAGGTTCAACGATCAATCGTTGCCCAGCAGTTGCTCGGGCTCCCACGGTAGGACTGCGGATGGACACCGAGACGACCCTCTTCCTGCGAGAGCGGCTGCGTGAACTCACACGGACTGCCGAGGCGCGATCAGACATCGGTGCGGCTCTGGAGGATCTCGGGTGGGACGACGTCGTTGCCGAGGATCCGACGGAGGCGGCTGAGCTGTTGTTCGACGAGCTCGGGCGGGCCCGGACGGGTCTCGAGGCCGTCGACGACGCGGTTCGACGTGTGCTGGACCTGCCGGCGACGTCGAAGGTGATCTGGCCCGACGCGTGGTCGCCGTCGGGCGACTCGTTCGCGGCTTCCCGCGAGGGTGACGTCCTCACGGTCGCGGGTGTCGCGTTCGGGACGGTCGGAGACCACCTCCTGTTCCTGCCTGCCCTCTTCGGGTGCTCGTCCGCGGGAGCTCTCCTGCCGGTGGAGTCCGGACGGCTGGACTGCCGGCCGCGGGATGCCTGGTCCGACGAGGTCGGCCTCACGACGGTCCGTGGAGAGCTCGACGCGGCCGGCATCGCAGCCGCCGGCCCCGACGGATCGCGATGGGTCGACGCCCTCGCCTACGCCCGGACTGCCGTCGCGCAGATGATGGTCGGGGCGGCTCGAGAGATGCTGGACATCGCCGTCCAGCACGTGACCACACGGCACCAGTTCGGCCGTGCGATCGGGGCGAACCAGTGCGTCCAGCACGGCCTGGCCAACGCGTACGTGGAGATCGAAGGCGCAGCAGCGCTCACGGCCACAGCGTGGCGGACGGCCGATCTGTGGTCAGCGGATTTGGCGAAGCTGGCCGCCGGTCGCTGCGCGGCCGAGGTGACAGCCGCCTGCCAGCAGGTCCTCGGTGCCACGGGGATGACGTGGGAGTTTCCGTTCCACCACTTCGTCCGCTACACGGGGACCCTCGACGTCGTGCTGGGGTCGCACCATCAGCTGCAGCCGCAGCTGGGCCGGCTCGCGTCGTCGGTGCCGGCGCTGCCCCGCGTCTCGTCGTTCTGACCGGAGTGCTCGGCGTCGGCGTTCCCGCCGACGCCGAGCACCGGCGTCAGTGCCGGACCTTCTTCAGGTACGACAGGTAACCGACCGAGACTCGGCTGCCACCGTTGACCGGGATGATTGCTCCGGACACCCACGCCGACTCGTCGGAGGCCAGGTACACGCACAGCGGGCCGATGTCGTCGACAACTCCGAGGCGGCCGGCCGGGATCAGTTCGATCTGTCGCTGACGGCGCTCGGCCGAGTACATGACGCCGTCGGGCGTCTCGTCGAGTTCGGTGAGGACCAGGCCGGGGGCGACTGCGTTCACGCGGATGCCGAGATGCCCCCACTCGACGGCCATGGTCATCGTGAGGTTCTCCAGAGCCGCTTTGGACGCCCCGTACTGGCCGGTGTTCGGATTGGGTTGCGAACCGCTGCGGGAACTGATGTTGATGATCGATCCGCCCTTGGGCATGGCGCGGCACGCCGCCTGGGACGCGAAGAAGGCGCTCTTCAGGTTCAGGTCGACGACGCGGTCCCACCGGTCCTCGGTGATGCTGAGCAGTGGCCCGACGTCGGAGGGCATGGCACTGCCGGCGTTGTTGACCCAACAGTCCAGCCGTCCGTGCCAGGTCAGCACGGATTCGATGATCCGATCCGGTGCCGACAGATCCCGGAGATCAGCCTGCAGGTAACGGGCTTCCCCGCCGCGGTCGTGGATCTCCTCGACGGTGCGGCGGAGAGCGACGGTGTCGCGACCGACGATGACAACGGTCGCCCCTGCGTCGGCGAGCGCTCGGGCGATGCCGCGCCCGATTCCCTTGCCACCGCCCGTGACGACCGCGACCTTGCCGTCCAACTCGAACATCGGCTTCCTCGTGGTTGTGGACCGTTTTCAGCTCCGCTAAAATATCATCATATTTAGCGCGGGTGGTAGGAGATTCTTTGGACTTCACGTTCCCTTCGGACGCACGACAGTTGCGAGAGCGGATCCGCGGCGTCATCTCGGACTGCGTTCCCGAGGACTTCACGGGCGCCTTCACCGGGCGCGCTTCCGACCACCAGGTGGCCCAGCAGTTCTGTAAAGTGATGGCTAGTCAGCAGTTGCTCTGCATGGCCTGGCCGGCGGAGTACGGCGGTCAGGACGCCTCGGTCTGGGCGCAAACCGTCGTCCGGGAGGAGATGTGGGCGCACTTCGAGCCGCGGGGCGCCCAGTATATGGGTGTGAACTGGGTCGGCCCGGCGCTGATGCTTCACGGCACGAAGGAGCAGAAGAAGGAGCACCTGCCTCGCATCGCGCAGGGTGATGTCATCTGGTGTCAGGGCTTCTCAGAACCTGATGCAGGCTCAGACCTGTTCGCGCTGCGGACGCACGCCCGCGCTCGCGACGGCGGGTGGGTCATCGAGGGCCAGAAGGTCTGGACCTCCTACGCGGACATCGCGGAGTGGTGCTTCCTGCTTGCGCGCACCTCCCGGGACCCCGGGAACAAGCGTTCCGGGATCTCGGTGTTCCTGGTTCCGATGTCCGCGCCCGGCGTCTCGGTGCGGCCCCTCAAGTCTCTGGTCGGTCCCCGTCATCTCAACGAGCTGTTCTTCGACGAGGTCGTCGTGGGGCCGGAGAACTTGCTCGGCACCCTCGATGAGGGCTGGCGGATCGTGCTCGACGTCCTCGCCTACGAGCGGTTCGGCATCGCGCGGTACGCGAAGTGCGACCGCCTGCTCTGGGAGGCGCGCCGGCGTACCGGCGAGCAGTGGGACTCGCTTCCCGGGTCCTTGCGGTCGCGGTGGGTCGCCGCTCTCGTGCACACGCGGGAGGCCCAGTTGTTGGCGTACCGGGTCGTGTCCGAGATCGAACGAGGCAACCGGTCACCCGAGGTCGCGGCGGCGTACCGCATCGCCGTCACCCAACTCGATCAGGAGGTCGGCGAAGTGGTCGGCGAGATGTGCGGTCCGGGGGTACTGGCGCCGGTCGGTTCGTTCGAGCGATCGGTCGAGGATCATTGGCGCTACGCACAGGCGGCAACGGTGTCGTCGGGCACCATCGAGATGCAGCGGCGGACGCTTTCCCGCGGACTGTTGGGCGAGTGATGGACACCAAACTTCCCCGCAGCGCCGTCGAGTTCGAGCGCGTGGTGGTCGATGCCATCACGAGCCTGGGTGGCAATCTGACCGAGCGGTGCGCGCAGGACCCGACGTTGCGTGAGCACCTGGTGGCGCCGATGCTGTCCGCCCTCGGCGTCTTTGACGTCGACCCACGCGAAGACCTGGAGCAGTTGGCGGTGGCGGCGGCGGTCTGCCGGGCGGCCGGGGCCACCGCCCTGCCCTACCCGGTAACCGGGGCACTGAGCGGGCCCGGCGGCGCCGGCGCGACGGTGCTCCATCCGAGGTCGCCGGTGATGGATCACGGCGACCTCATGGGGGGATGGACGGCGCTGCTGCCCGACGGGACCGCTCGGCTGGTCCGGGACGCGGTGGCGGACTCGTCGTCGCTGTCGAGCCCCTTCGCCTGTCATCTGGTCCTGGGCGACCAGGTGACGGCGGACCCCTCGACGATTCCGTACCACCTGCTGTTCCAGTCCTGGACGGTGCTCGGCGCCATGCGGGCGGCCACGGACGCCTCCGTCACGCACTGCCGTGACCGGGTGCAGTTCGGCCGCCGGTTGGCGGACTTCCAGGCCGTGCAGTTCAAGTTGGCCGACATGGAGGTGGCCGTTGCGGGACTCGACGAACTCGCCCGGTTCTCCTTGTTCCGCCTGGCGTCGGACCCCCAGGCCGCGCTCCCTGACGTCCTCAGCCTCCGCCTGAGGATGATCGAGAGCTCGGAGACCGTCTTCCGTGCTGCCCATCAATTGCACGGGGCCGGCGGGTTCTGCGACGAGACGCCCCTGTCCTGGATCTCGCGATGCACCCTCTTGCACCGGCGCGTCCCGACGGCGCTCGCCGAGACGGTCGACTGGCTGGGCGAGTCCATCGAGGTCCACGGCTTCGACGGACTCTTCGCCCCCGCCCGGGTCGAGGCGTGAGCCGGCGAGGGCGGTCCGGCCTCGCCGGCGAGGTGCTGGCGTCGGACGAGGACGAGTCGGTCACCGACATCCGGCAAGCGGCCCGCGAGTGGATCGAAGGCGCCTTCGTCGGCGAGTTCGAGGCGCTTCGCGGACGCGGCGGGCCGACCGACCTCGATTCCTGGGACCTCAGCGTCCGTTGGGAGCAAGCGGTCGCCCAGGCCGGATGGTCGTGCATCGACTGGCCTCCGGCGTACGGCGGTCGGGGCGCGACGATCAACGAGCTGTTCGCGTTCCGGGAGGAGTGTTATCGAGCGGGCGTACCCGATCGTGTCGGGTTCGTCGCGGAAGACCTCCTCGCGCCGACCATGATGCGTTTCGGGACCGCAGCGCAGTGCGAGCGATTCCTGCCGGGCATCCGTGCGAGGACGGAGTTCTGGTGCCAGGGCTACTCCGAGCCGGAGGCCGGCTCGGACCTGGCCAACATCTCCACCCGCGCACGGCTGGTGGGAGGGCGCTGGCAGATCGACGGTCAGAAGACGTGGACGAGCCTGGCCGAGAAGGCCGACTGGTGCTTCGCCCTCTGCCGCACGCAGCCCGGCTCGCAGCGACACCAGGGTCTGTCCTACCTGCTCATCCCCATGCGGCAACCGGGGATCACCGTTCGCCCGATCCGGCAGCTGACCGGGACGGCCGAGTTCGCCGAGGTCTTCTTCGACGGCGCGGTCACCGACGAGCACAACGTGGTCGGTCCGGTCGACGAGGGCTGGCGCGTGGCAATGTCGACACTGGGCCACGAGCGGGACTGGTTCCTGTCCCGCTATCCGCGCTTCGAGCGGGATTTCGAACTGGTGCGAGAGGTCGTGCGCAGCGCGCCGGCCGGGGCCGAATCGGGCCGGCCCGCGCGGCTCGCCGCCCTGTTCTCCGAACTCCTCGCGTTCCGTGCCGTCGGTCTGACGACCCTGGACCTGGCGAGGGCGGGCGAAGGCCCCGGCGCCCTCACGGCGATCACGAAGGCGTACTCGAGTCGTTGGCACGAGCGGCTGGGGGATCTGGCCATGGACGCCCTCGGCAGCCGGGCCCTGAGCGCGCACCCCGAAGGCACGGTCGAGGAGGCGTTGCAGCGGATCTTCCTCTACAGCCGAGGCGAGACCATCTTCGCCGGCACGACGGAGATCCAGCTCGACCTGATCGCGAAGCGCTACCTGGGTCTGTCGGGGGGCCGGTCGTGACCGCGACGCCGGTGGCGGTGGAGATCCGCGACCACATCGCGACCGTGACGGTCTCCCGTCCGCCGGTGAACGCCGTCGACCGCGCCACCAACGAGTTGCTCCGGGACACCTTCCGGTCCTTCGCCGACAACCGCGACGTCCGCGTGGTCGTGTTCACCGGCGCCGGTGACCGTGCCTTCATCGCCGGAGCGGATCTGAAGGAGCAGCAGCAGCTCGCCTCGAGCAGCCCGCCGATCCTGCCGGCCTCGGCCGAACTCGATCGCGGACGCGCAGTGCGGGAGGCCTTCCTCGCGATCCGGGACTGCGCAGTCCCGGTGATCGGCGCGATCAACGGGCCGGCCATCGGCGCGGGTATGGCGTACGCGGCGATGTGTGACGTGCTGTTCGCAGTGGAGACCGCTACGTTCTCGGCGCCGGAGATCGGTGTCGGCCTTCTCGGCGCGTACTCCCACCTTCAACGACTCGTCGGCCCCTACCGCGCGCGCTCCCTCTTCCTCAGCGGAGGCAGCGTCAGCGCCCACGAGCTCCAGCGGCTCGGCACGGTCGAGGAAGTCGTCGGGTCGGCGGATCTGCTCCGCACGGTGTACGAGCTCGCCGGTCGGATCGCGGCCGCGAGCCCGATCGCGGTGCGACTGGCCAAGGAGGTGATCGCGCGGACCGAGGGCCTTCCGCTGGGGGACGCCTATCGACTCGAGCAGGACTACACGACCCGGCTGCGTGGGTTCGCCGACTCGAAGGAGGCGCTGCTCGCCCGAGCAGAGGGCCGGGCGCCGCGCTGGAGCTGGGAATGAAGCCCGGCCGCGAGATTCGAGCGACGTCCCCCAACCCGCGTCGCGATCTCTTTCGACAGCAGGGCGTGTTGGCCGACACGCTGACCTGGCAGCTCGTGGCAGCGGCGGCCGCCGACCGTCCCAGGGCCACGGCGATCTGTGACGGCGAGACGCGTCTGGACTATGCCGAGTACTGGGCCAGGTCGCTCCGACTCGTCGGAAGCATGCAGGCGCTCGGACTCGGACCGGGCCAGTCGGTCGTGTACCAGGTGCCGAACTGGTGGGAGTCCCTCGTCGTGCATCAGGCCGTGGCGGCCGCCGGCGGGGTGTCCGTTCCGGTGCCGACCACCTTTGCGCGGCGTGAGCTTCTTACGGTTCTGGAACAGGTCCGCCCGGTGATGATCATCGTCGCCGATCACTTCCGGGGCGTGGACCTGCGCACGCAGATGCAGGACGTGGCCGTCGAGCTCGGCCTCGAGGTTCCGCTGGTGGTGGTGCGGCCGGCGGCCCCCGGCTCGGAGTCCGACCTCGCCGCGCTGCTCGGACCGGATGTGGAGTGCGGTTGTCCGGTCCCCCGGGCCCCGGACGACATCTGCGCCGTGATCTACACCTCGGGCTCGACCTCGGTCCCCAAGGGTGTCCTGCACACCCACGAGGCGCTGGTCCACGAGGTCCGGAGCCGCGTAGCCCCGTTCTCGCTCAACCGCGACGACTCGGTGTTCATGCCATCCTCCTTGGCCCACATCGCCGGCCTGTCCTACGGAGTGCATCTCCCAGCGCTGTTGGGAATCCCGGTCGTGCTCCAGGAGGTGTGGGACCCGCCGGCCGCCGCCGAACTCATCGAACGGCACGGCTGCACCGTCATGAACGGTGTCACGGTGATGCTGGCCGGCCTTGTTGATGCGTACGAGCGTCGGCAGAGCGACTCGACGCTGCGCGTGTTCGCCTGCGGAGGTGCGCCCATCGGTACGGAGCTGGTGCGTCGAGCGACCGAACGCCTGGGCGCGCACGTCACCCGGGCTTATGGGTGCAGCGAGTTTCCGACCCTGACGTGGAGTACTCCAGGAACAGACCTTCATCGCGTGACGTCGACGGAGGGCCGACTCGTCGATCACACCTGTGCCCGGGTCGTCGACTCGACCGGTTCG
The DNA here is from genome assembly GCF_039525035.1 of Sporichthya brevicatena. Classification (NCBI taxonomy): domain Bacteria; kingdom Bacillati; phylum Actinomycetota; class Actinomycetes; order Sporichthyales; family Sporichthyaceae; genus Sporichthya; species Sporichthya brevicatena. Next base: position 145,098 of record NZ_BAAAHE010000011.1, on the reverse strand, counting down.
CCGGTCGAGACGGGAGCCGTCGGCGAGCTCGAGGCCTTCGGTCCGGAGCGGTGCGTCGGCTACCTCGACGCAACGCTGAACGCGGAACTGTTCACAGACGACGGCTGGGTCCGCACCGGGGACCTGGCATCGCTCGACGCGGACAACTACCTGACGATCCGCGGGCGCAAGAAGGACATCATCGTGCGGGCCGGGGAGAACATCAGCGCCGCAGAGATCGAAGCCATCCTCCGTGAGCGCGACGAGGTACTCGACGTCGCCGTCCTCGCTGTGCCCGATCCGGTCGTGGGTGAGCGAGCCTGCGCCGTCCTCCAGGTTCCCCCGGGCGCAGAGGTCACCGTGGCCACCGTCGCGCGATGGATGGCGGAGAGCGGCCTGTCCAAACGCAAGTGGCCCGAGGTGGTCCACTGCCTTCACGATCTGCCGCGGACGTCCTCGGGAAAGGTCGCGAAGACCGCTCTGCTGGATGTCGTTCTGCAGGGTCAGGAGATCTGATGAGCCACGAAGAAGAGCGCCTGGCGCTCACGGAAACGGTGCGCTCGGCGCTGGCGAAGCCGATCTCCGGCGGGTCGCCCCGAGACGTGCTGTGGACGCGGCTCGCTCGTGAGATCGGGCTGAGCGCGCTGGGGTTGCCGTCCTCGTGCGGCGGGGTCGGCGGCCTCACCGAGATCGTGCTCGTCATGGAGGAGATCGGTCGCGCGTTGAGCGACGTACCGTTCCTCGCGTCGACGGTGCTGGCGGCGCCGATCCTCGCCGAGCACGCGACCGATCACCTGGCCAAGGCGGCGCTGAACGACGTGACGGCCGGACACCGGTCCGCCGCCGTCGCCTTCGACCTCTCCGGGTCCGTCGTCGTCGGCCCGTCGGAGTCCGACGGCGCTCGCCAACTCTCCGGTCTCGTCGCCGATGTCGTCGACGGCATGACGGCAGACGTCCTCCTGGTCGTCGGTCAGGTCGCGCACGAGGACGTCGTTCTCCTGGTGGAGGAGGGCGGCGCAGTGCGCCGCGAAGCGGTGCCGTCCTTCGAGCCGGGCCGGGACCTGGCCACCCTGATCCTCGACGGAGTGCCGGCGCGGCAGTTGAGCCTGGGACCGGACGCACAGGCGCTGCGGTTGAGCGCCCTGGACCGGGCCGCCCTGGCGCATGCGGCGGAGTCCGTCGGCATCGCCGCCAAGGTGCTGGACCAAACGGTGGAGTACGTCAAACAGCGGCGACAGTTCGGGCGCCCGGTGGGAGAGTTCCAGGCCGTCCGGCACGCCTGCGCGGAGATGTTCATCGCGGTGGAGACAGCCCGCGCGCTGGTCCGCCAGGTGGCGCAGGCCGCGGATGCCGGCATCGGCATCCAACCGCTGGCGTGCTCGAGCGCCTTGCACTACTGCAGCGAGATCGCGCGGTCGGTGTGCAGCACGGGGATCCACCTGCACGGGGGTATCGGCTTCACCTGGGAGTACGACCTCCATCGCTACTTCAAGAGGGCCAGCCTGCTGCGGAACCTCCCCGTCGGGGTCGACACCCATGAGGCGCGAATCCGCGGGGCGCTCGTCGGCGTCGACCAATGATCGAGGGCGTGTCTGTACCGGAGAGTCCGCTGGAGGTGCTGATCCCGCAGCGGCACGAGGGCAATCGGTTCCGCGCGACTGCGCCCTGCCCCCCGGCCCAGTCTCGTGTTTTCGGCGGGAACCTGATTGCGCTCATGGTCAACGCCGCGAGCGCGGTTCATCCGGGTCGGGTACTGCGCTCGGCTCAGGCTCACTTCCTGGCGCCGGTGGCGCCGGAAGAGGAGCTGGAGCTGGCCGTGCACACGGTACGCGCCGGACGTCGCTCGGCGACGGTGGCGGTGGATGTGACCGGAGGTCGAAGTCGGGCCGTCACCGCCATGCTGAACCTCGGAGCGGAAGAGGAGTCCGACGGCTTGATGGCCGAAACGATCGGCCGGGGGGTGACGATCGACGATCCTGCCGACCACCGTGCCGACGTCCCCCTCGAGCTGGACACGAGCTCGATCGATCAGTGGTTCTCCTTCAAGCGTGCCCATGGTGAAACAGACCATCCGATGTGGGTCCGGGCCAAGGCGCCCGTCAACCGAGAGAGCGCCGTCGTCCCGGAGGCGATCCTCGCTGCCCTTACGGACATTGGCCTGGTGCGCGTTGCGTGGCTGGCGGCACGACCGACTGAGGCCGCGCACTCGCTGCCGGCCGGCACGAGTGCACAGCACTCCGTGTGGATCCACTCCGCCACCATTCCCGACGACTGGCTGCTCCTCAGGGCGGCGGCGTTCGCCGGCAACCCGCATCGCGTTCTTGTGCGGGCCACCTTGGAAGCACGAGCCGGTGATCTTCTCGCAACAGCCGTTCAGGAGGTTCGGCTCCGTACGAGCCTGAACTCGACAACTGGCATCGACCCTTCGGCAGGTTAGGGATAACGCCGTGACATCTGAACAAACGTCGTCCACCGTGCTGGAGGAGGACCTCGGCGAAGGCGTCCTTCGTGTGACGCTGAATCGACCGGCTCGACTCAACGCGTACAACTCGACGTTGTGCCGGGACCTGCGCGCAGCGATCGACCGTTACGACCGGGACGACTCCGCCCGCGTGATGATCCTGACCGGGGCGGGGCGCGGGTTCTGCGCCGGTGGTGACGTCGCCGGCGACGACCCGGAGATGGCGCGCGAACTCGCAGGGCAGATGGGGCGGGCACAGAACCTCAAGCATGATCTCCACGCCGTTGCGCTGGACCTGATGCGTCTGGACAAGCCCGTGATCGCGGCAGTCAACGGGGCGGCCGTGGCGGGTGGGCTGACCCTCGCACTGCTTGCGGACATTCGCATTGCGGGGGAGAGCGCCAAGCTGGGCGACACGAGCGGTCGAGTCGGTCTGTTGCCGGATGAGGGTGGGGCCTGGCTCTTTCCACGAGTTATTGGCTTCGAGGCTGCGTTCCGGATGGTCGCGGTCTCCGAGGTGTACGACGCGAGACGTGCTCAAAGCCTCGGGTTGGTCAGTGAGGTCGTTCCGGACGTTGGCCTGCAGGAACGTGCGGTCGAACTGGCGCGGACCCTGGCGCTGCGGTCCCCGATCGCGGTACGCGTGGCCAAGAGGCTGATGCGGGACGCCATGTCGAGCACGTTCGAAACCGCGTTGTCGGAAGCCGCACTCGCGGTGATGTTCGTCAACACCGGACCAGACGCTCAGGAAGGGATGCGGGCCTTCCGGGAGCACCGGCCGCCCCGCTTCGGTGGCCAGTAGTCAGACACCGCGAGCCGACGGGGTGAAGCCGCTCGCTCTTCGGGCTTTGCGTCCGGACCCTTCGATCCGAGGCCGTTGCTGGCCGGCTGAGGCGACCAGCGCCTACCTTGCCCAGACGGCACGCGGGCGGGATGGCGCACCTGAACAGCGCGGGTCCTTGGACGTTATGTCTGACGTTGAACCTGGGTGGGATCGGCGTGGTTCCAGCGGACTATGGGGCTCAGCCGAGACTCTCGCCCGCTCGTGGGGCGAGGTGCGGTGACCGTCGGCCGCCTTGCTATCGAAAGGTTGCCGGTTGAAATCCGGCCGCCGGCTCTCTTGACCTGCGGAAACGCGCGGTCCTCGCCGTTTCGCGACATGCCTGACGTTAAGGATGCCCACCCGCTGTCGAGTGGTTGTGTCCACTCTGACCGACGAGCGTGACACTCGCGCGCCGAGGTGGGTGTGGGAGGCGTCCGTGTGCGGAAACGTATCATTCTGATACGATTCTGCACATGCGGTTGTGGGACCGTCTCGTGGAGCGTGCTGCCGAGCAGCATGGTTACCTCACGACCCGGGACGCACGAGACTTGGGAGTCGACCCGACACAGTTGCGGCTGTTGGCTGCTCGGGGGCGCCTGGAGCGGACCGGACGCGGGGTTTACCGAGTGCCGGTGCTACCGCGAGGCGTTCACGACGAACTCGCCGCAGCCATCGCGTGGACGCTCGGACGGGGTGTGGTCTCCCACGAATCAGCGCTCGCATTGCACGGGCTCGCCGACGTCAATCCCTCTCGGGTCCACCTCACCGTTCCCCGGGACAACCATCCGCGGGCGGCGGGCGGTGCGCTCTACCGAACCCACCGGCGCGAACTCGACCCTGCTGATGTCACGCGGGTCGACTCCCTTCCAGTGACGACGGTGGCGCGCACGATCCGGGACTGCGCCGCCACGGGAACGGACCCGTACCAACTGCGGCGTGCGATCGACGCCGCTGAACGCGAGGGCACGCTGCGACGCGCTACCGCCGCGGAACTGCGTGCCTCGTTGGACCGGGCGAAGCGGGGCAGACCTCGTCGTGAGCCGCTATGACAAGCCGCCGTCCAACCTGCGGTCGTTGCGCGATCGCCTCACCCAGACCGCGCAGCGCGAGGGCCTGGTGTTCGGTCGACTCCAACAGCATGTGGCGGTCCTGGTCGTCGCGCAGTTCGCCTCGCGGTCGGCTGGTGACACCGGCCCTCCGATGCTGTTGGTCAAGGGTGGGTCCTCGTTGGAGCTGCGCTGCGGAGTGGCTGATTCGCGAACCTCGCGTGACCTTGACGTCGTCGCCCGCCGGGATCTCGCCGAGGTTCACGAACGTCTTGCCGAGGCCGGCGAGCGTGGCTGGTCGGGCTTCACCGCGACGTTCACCGCGCCGGAGGAGATCGAGGTGCCTGGTCTGCCGATCAAGCCTCGGCGCTTCGTCGCCAAGCTGAGTTACCGCGGACAACCCTTCGCCTCGGTGCCCATCGAGGCGGCAGCCGTGGAAGCAGGTAACGCGCTCTCGTTCGACGCCATCAGCTCCGAAGCGCTGAGCCTGATCGGGATCCCCGGCGCCGGCGCCATTCCGTGCATGACCGTTCCATGGCAGATCGCCCAGAAGCTGCACGCCTGCACCGCTACCTTGTCGCCGCCGAAGTCGAACGACCGGGCCCACGACCTGGTGGACCTCCAGCTGCTCGAAGCCCTTCTCGGCGAGGTCGAACTTCACGAGACCCGAGCAGCTTGCATCGCGGTCTTCGCAACTCGAGCCCAGCAGTCCTGGCCGCCGGCGATCTCGGTGTATCCCCATTGGGCCGCCATCTACCAACGCGCGCTCGAAGGGCTCGATCACCTCGATCTCGCCGCGACCGTCGACGAGGCTGCCGATCACGTGGGGGATTGATTCGCCGGGTCGACTCTGCGCGAGACATCGGGTAGTCGACCGCCGGGCAGCGGCCGATAACCACGCGGACGGCACGGCTGCGCGCGTGACGTTAAGGATGACGTTAAGCCTGTGAGGCCGACGCGGGCTCGTTAGAAGAGCGGGGCTCGAACCACGATTTGTCCGCGGCTAGTTGTGCTCCGACCACAGAACCGCCGCCGCGGTTGGTGGGAAAAGCGCAAACGGTCCCGGGCCGATCGGGCCGACGATCGAGGTATGGGAAGCAGGCAGATACCTCCGCGTCGGGTAGGGGTCCTCGGGGCGGGGATGGTGGGGCTCTCGACCGGGTGGTTCCTGCAGGAGCACGGGGTCGAGGTGACGGTGCTCGACCGGGCCGGGGTGGCGGCGGGGTCGAGCTGGGGAAACGCGGGCTGGCTGACGCCGAGCATGGCGGTGCCGCTGCCGGAGCCGTCGGTCCTCCGGTACGGAATACGGGCGGTGCTCAGTCCGTCGTCCCCGGTCTACGTCCCGCCGACGACGGACCGGACACTTCTGACCTTCCTCGCCCAGTTCGCCCGCAACTGCACGCCGGCCCGGTGGCAACGCGCGATGCAGGCACTGATCCCGCTGAACAACGGCGCACTCGCGGCGTTCGAGGAACTGGAGCACGGCGGCGTGCGCGCCCGCACCCGCGAGGCCGAGCCGTTCACCGCGGCCTTCCGCACGGAAGCCGACAGTCGCGCGCTGCTCGAGGAGTTCGCGCACATTCGCGCGAGCGGCCAGGCCGTCGACTTCGAGGTCATCAGCGGCGCCGCGGCGCGCCGTGACGAGCCCGCGCTGTCCGCCGAGATCGGCCTCGCCGTCCGCATCCACGGCGAGCGGTTCCTCGACCCCGCGGCCTACGTCGACGCACTCGCCGAGTCTTTCCTCGCGCGCGGCGGCGAGATCGTCGTCGACGAGGAGGTCGCCCACGTGCACGCCGACGCGAACGGCGTCAGCATCGGCGAGCGCCGGTTCGACGCCGTCGTCCTCGCCACTGGCGCTCGCCTCAACCACCTCGCCCGCCGCTTCGGCGTCCGGCGCATCGTGCAGGCCGGGCGGGGCTACTCGTTCACCGTCAAGGTCGACGACCTGCCGCGCGGGCCCGTCTACTTCCCGACGCAGCGCCTCGCCTGCACGCCGCTCGGCGAGCGGCTCCGCATCGCCGGAATGATGGAGTTCCGCGACGTCGACGCCCCGCGCGACCCCCGCCGGATCGGTGCCCTGGTCGACCAGGCACAGGTGCTGCTCCGCGGCGCCCATCTCGACCAGCGCGAGGACGAATGGGTCGGCGCGCGCCCCTGCACCGCCGACGGGCTCCCGCTGATCGGCGTCACGACGGACCCGCGCGTCTTCGTCGCCGGCGGCCACGGGATGTGGGGCATGACGCTCGGACCGGTCACCGGCAAGCTCCTCGCCGCCCAGATCGCGACCGCCGAGCGCCCCGCGGCGCTCGACGCCGTCGACCCGCTGCGCTGACGGTTCGTCAGGTCGAGCTGGGCCGCCACCGCTCGGCCAGGAACTCCAGCTTGAGCGCGAGGCGCTGCACAGGGTCCTCGAGGTCGGCGTCGCACACCTCGTCGATCTGCCCCATCCGGTACCGGACGGTGTTCGGGTGGACGTCCAGCGCCCGCGCCGCGCGCTGCGGCTGGCCCCAGTGGTCGATGACCGCCTCCAGCGTCGCGAGGAGCTGCTCGTCGCGGTCGTCCTCGATGCGCAGCGGCGCGACGGGCGACGATCCCGCGACCCCGGCCATCGCCCGCGCGATCACCACGTGGGCCCACGCCGACTCGACCGCCGCGACCGGCTTGCTCACCTGTTCGTCCGGAAGTCGGCTGACCTCGTCGGCCTCGGTCCGCGAGAGCGGCAGCCGGTCGAGCGTCGCCACCGGGCGGCCCGCGACGGTCCAGATCGTCGGGTCGTCCGCGCGTTCCTGACGCACCATCATCGCCAGCCACTGCCAGCTGCCGGGCGCGGCACCCTCCTCGCGCAGGATCCCGTAGACGACGCCGTCCGCATCCGCGACCAGCGGCCGTCCCCAGCCGTTGCGGCGGGCCAGGGTGGTCCACAGCTCGCACCGCGACTCCGCGGTCAGGTGGTCGGGACCGTGCAGGACCGCCACCCGCCACGGTCCCTCCTCGAGGCCCACGGGCCGGTCCCCGGCGACCCCGCGCAGCAGCGACCGCACGCGGTCGAGCTCGAGGTGATGCTGCAGCTCGCTCTGCGCCCGGAGCCGCAGCAGGAGCAGCGCCAGCGTCTGCGTCGCGGCCGCGAGCTTCGCGTTGCGCTGCGGGCTCACCGGCTCGTCCACCACCGCCCACACCGATCCGAGCCATTCGCTGCCCGCACGTACGGGGAGAACCAGACGCGGCTTGGTGCCGTCCTTCCCGGCCGGGACGGCGAGCGGCTCGTCCGAACTCGCGAGATGCCGGAAGACGCCGAGCGACCGGAAGTGCTCGCGCACCTCCCTCGGCACCTGGCGTCCGACGATGCTGAGCAGCCGCGCGTCGTCGACGTCCTCCTGGCCCGTGGAGTACGCCAGGACGCGTGAGGTCGCGTCCTCGACGGTCACCGGCGCGCCGAGCAGGGTGCTGATCCGGTCGGCCAGCTCGAACAGGTCGCCGTAGACCTGGTCGACCGACTCCGCGGGGCCCGCGGTGGCGTCGAGTGCCGACCGCATTCCCGCGAGCACCCGGGACCACGGGGCGTCGTCCGCGACCGCCAGCAACGCCAGGCCGAGCTCGTCGCAGCGCCGCTGCACGGCGGCGTCGTCCGCCCATTTCCGCCGCAGCGCAACGCCTGCCGCGTTCCCGAGCTCACCCAGCCGGTCGAGCACCTCGCCGGCGTCCCGGTGACCCACGACGAGGACGAGCTCCCCGTGGTGCGCGACCGTCGGACCCCCGGCCTCGATGATCTCGACCCCGAGCACGGGACGGTCCGCTCCCGGCCGCGCGAGCGTCACGACCTCGGTCGGCAGGATCTCGACCAGATCTCTAGCGGTGATCCTGGGCGCTCCCATCGACCGATTGTGCCTGTCGCCCCGTGACGGGATCGACGGGTCCGGGAACGCCGAACGGGCCCCGGACGTGAGGTCCGGGGCCCGTTCGGGTGGTGCGAGGTCAGACCGGGCGGACGTTCTCCGCCTGCGGGCCCTTGGGGCCCTGGGTGATCTCGAGCTCGACGCGCTGGTTCTCGTCGAGGGAGCGGTAGCCACTGGCGTTGATCGCCGAGTAGTGGACGAAGACGTCGGGCTGGCCCTCGACGGCGATGAAGCCGAAGCCCTTCTCGCCGTTGAACCACTTCACAGTGCCCTGAACCATGGTGTTCCTCCTGCCGCATCCGACGGTGAGTCGCCTGCCCCGAATGGGCGTGCTGGGCTCCGTCGTTCGTGATGCGTTGTGCGCCCTGCGGATCTACAAATCCGCGGTCGTCAGGAACGGCGTGGATCGTAAACACTTGCAACTGGCGTCAACGATAGCAGTCACCGAACCGGCCTACGCCTGACGAATCGTCATGTGATCTGCGTGACCCCAGAACCGTGCCGCTGACCTGCAGGAACGGGCTCACTACAGTCGGCGCCGTGGGGGAGATCCTGGTCGTCCAGCCGGATCCGAAGACCGGTATGGACCGATTTGAGACCTGGCTCGTCGACGCGGGCGCCAAGGTGCGGACCCTGCACCCCTATGACGGCGATGCGCTGCCCGAGCGTCTGGACGTCGACGGGCTGATCGTCCTCGGCGGGCGGATGAGCGTGGCCGGTCCCGACGCCTCCCCGTGGGTGGCCGGCGTCCGCGATCTGCTGCGTCAGGGCGTCGAGACCGGCACCCCGACCCTCGGCCTCTGCCTCGGCGGTCAGCTGCTCGCGCAGGCCGCCGGCGGGACGGTCACCGTCGGCGGATCCGGGCTCGAGGCCGGCGCGATCGCCGTCGACCTGACGCCCGCCGCCGCGGACGACGAGCTGTTCGCCGGCGTTCCGGCGCCGTTCCTCACCGGCTCCTTCCACAGCGACTGCATCTCCGAGCTCCCGCCCGGCGCGGTCCTCCTCGGCGGGACCGCGCGCTACCCCCACCAGGCCTACCGGGTCGGCGAGCGCGCCTGGGGGCTCCAGTTCCACCCGGAGCTCACCCCGGACCGCTACCTCTCCTGGCTCGGGTTCGTGAGCAACCCGAGCCCGCAGTTCGCCGACGAGCTTCGGCGCGGACACGAGGATCTCGTGCGTTGCGACGCCGAATTCGCCGCCGCGAATGCGATCCTCGCGCGCCGCTTCGCCGGGGTCGTGCGTGCCGCCTCGCTCGGTCGACGGTCTCTCAGGCCATCGCGACGGGTCGCGCGCGGACGCTCTCGATCCAGGCGGTCCAGTCCTCCATGCCCTCGCCGGTGCGGGCGCTGAGCCGCAGGACGAGGGCGTTCGGGTTGACCTGGCGCAGGTTGCGCTCGAACAGGTCAAGATCGAAGTCGAGGTGCGGCAGCAGGTCCATCTTGTTGATGACGACGACCTCGGCGCTGCGGAACATCACCGGGTACTTGAGCGGCTTCTCCTCGCCCTCGGTGATCGAGTAAACCATCACCCGGTGGTGGGCGCCGACGTCGAACTCGGCCGGGCACACGAGGTTGCCGACGTTCTCGACGATCACCAGGTCGAGGTCGTCCAGCGGCAACTTGTCCAGCGCGGCCGCGACCATCGGGGCGTCGAGGTGGCACTCCCCGCCGAATCCGTTCGCCGTGTTGAGCAGCGACACCCGGGCGCCGGCCTCGCTGAGGCGGTCCGCGTCGATGCTCGTCTCGATGTCGCCCTCGATCACCCCGATGCGCTCGGGGTTCTCGAGCCGGCGGAACGTCGCCGCGAGCAACGAGGTCTTGCCCGCGCCCGGCGAGGACATCACGTTCACGGCCGCGATGCCCGCCGCGTCGAACACCTCCCGGTTCCGGGCGGCGGCCCGGTCGTTCTCGTCGAAGATGCGTTCCAGGACCAGCACGCGCTCCGGGCCGGTGTCGTACCCCTGGTGGTCCCCGTGGTCGTGGTGGTGCTCGTGGTCGCCGTGGTCGCCGTGGTCGCCGTGGTCGCCGTGGTCGCCGTGGTCGCCGTGGTCGTGGTCGTGGGCGTGCTCGGTGCCGTCGTCGTGACGGTGGAAGCGGCCCATCTCAGGCACTCACCAGATCGATCGAGGTGAGCAGGAACTGCTCACCGCCGACGACCGCGACGTCGGTCGATCCGCACTGTCCGCACAGCACCATCAGCACATCCTCCAAGTGGGTCTCGGTGCCGCAGGCGCGACAGGAGACGACGGCCGGCATCGACTCGACCTCGAGCACGGAACCCTCCAGGCCGGTGGATTGGACCACGAGGTCCCAGCAGTACTTCAGCGTGTCGGGGACGACCTGGCGCATGCGGCCGACCTGGAGGTGGATCACGCCGACGCCGCGGCCGTGCGCGGACTGCTCGACGATGCCGTAGATCGAGCGGCACAGGGAAAGTTCATGCATCCGGGCCTCCTGAACACCTAGCGCCGCAGCGTTTCTGACGGGGATTCACCGAACCGCTTCCGGTAGATCGCGGAGAAGTTGCCGAGATGGCCGAATCCCCACCGCTCGGCCACCTCGGTCACCGTGACCCCGTCGCTGGGCACCGCGTCCGCGAGCTCGGCCCGGACCCGTTCCAGGCGCCGGTCGCGAAGGTAGTTCATCGGGGTGGTGCCGAGATCGTCGTGGAACGCCTTCTGCACCGACCGCACGCTGACGTCCAGCGCCTTCGCGATGTCCGGAAGGCCGATCGCCCAGGACAGGTTCTCCTCCATGTACGCGATGGCGCGTCGCACGGTCGTGCCGCGCCGCTGCGAGTTCCCGGCCATCAGGTCCTCGTGGACGTTCGACGGCTGCACCCACAGCAGGGAGGAGATCACGAGCTCCTCGATCGGGCCGGCGCCGATCCCCTGCTGCACGAGCGAGTTCGGGGTCATCACCTCGCTCGACAGCAGCTGCAGCGCCCCGTGCCAGCGCACGGCCGGGTCGGTGGTCAGGTCCATGGCCGGGTCGAACACGACCGGTTTGGTCACCGTTCGACCGAGCATGCGCGCGAGCTGGCGCTCGAGGGCCTGCACCTCGATCCGCACGATCAACTGCGGGGAGTCGAACTCCATCGCCATCTCGAGGTTGATCCCGGGATTCACGACGAGCGCGAGGTAGGAGAGCGCCTCCAGCGGCTTCTCGTCGTACATGCAGCGCGCGCGCCCGGACATCGGCATGTGCACGCTGTAGTGGTCGCCGGTGCAGCCGATCGTGAGCTTGGTCGCCGTGTGGAAGTCCAGGTACGCCAGCGTGACGTCGCGAAGGCGAATCCCGTTCATGGTGGCCTGGAACGGGCCCTCGGCGGTGTTGATCTCCAGGTGGCTGGGGCCCAGGAACTGTCCGACCAGCTCTCTCGCCTCGTCCGGGTCGTCGGTGCAGAAGATCTCGTGCCCGATGAGCGCGGTCGGCACGCCGCGGGAGCGGATGCGACGCCGCGGGGGACCGCCGGTCCGCCGCGTGTCGATGAAGCCCAGTTTGGACAGGCGCCCCACAGGACTTCCTCCTTCCACCGGGCCTAGAGTGCGCCCGTCTGCGCGAATGAGGCAAGAAAGTTGCGCGAATCGGATAGCGCGTGCGGCGTTGCGATAGCCGGTGGCCGGAGAACCCGTCTACGGTCCCGTGACCTGAGTCACGGATCGCCCTCCGGAACTCAGGGTCAGGTCCAGAACTGCGGAAAGGGCCACCATGACGTCAAGTCCCCCTGTCGCACGCCAGGAGTCCCTGGAGACGCTCAAGGCGCGCTTGGACGATCCCCAGGTCGCGGCCGCCCTGTCGAACCTGCTCGATCACGCCGATCTGCTCGCGGTGCTGCTGGTCGGCCTCGACGGGTTCGTCAGTCGCAGCGAGATGATCGGCGACGCGCTCGCCGAGGGTGTCGACGACTTCCGTCAGATCGCGGCGTCGATCCCCAAGCCCGACGGCGTCAGCGGCGGGGACGTGGTCTCCAGCCTCATGACGGTCTCGGCGGTGCTGCCGCGGCTCGCCGAACCGATGGCGCGTCTCGCCGAGTCCGGGCTCATCGAGCGCGTTCTCGACTCCGGCGTCATTGATCACCTCCTCAAGCACGCCGACCTGCTGGGCGTGCTGCTCGACGGCCTCGACGGATTCGTCCGCCGTGGCGACACGATCAGCGACAGCGTCGCCGACGGTGTGGCCGAGCTGCGCGGGATCACCAACTCCGTGCAGAAGCCGGCGGGCATCGACGGTGCCGAGCTCGTGTCGAACCTCGTCTCGCTCGCCTCGCTGCTGCCGGCCCTCACCGGCACGCTCACCCGCGTGGTGGAGTCGCGAATCCTCGACCGGGTGCTGGAGAGCCGCGTCATCGACAGCGTGCTCGACTCCCACGTCATCGAGAACTTCCTCGACTCCGGCATGCTCGCGCCGCAGACCGTCAATCAGTTGGCGATGGTCGGCCGGGCCCTGTCCAACGCCTCGGCCGAGACCGCCGACCCCGCATCGGTGCCGGGCCTCTTCGGCCTCCTCCGACTTCGCAAGGACCCGGAGATCGCTCGGGCCCTCGCCTTCGCCATCGCCATGTCGCGCTCCCTCGGAGCCGAGCTGGAAGCCGGATCGCAGCAGCGGCCGGCCTCGTAGACCCTGCCTCCCCCGCCAGCGCGGGACTTGCCGCCCACGACCCACGGAAGCTGGTTTCGACAATGACCTCAGTGCTCTGGTTCCAAGGGGGCGCCTGCTCCGGGAACACCATGTCGTTCCTCAACGCCGAGGAACCCAACGTCGTCGACCTGATCGTCGACTTCGGGTTGGAGGTGCTCTGGCACCCCTCCCTCGGCCTCGAACTCGGGAACAACGCGCAGAAGTTGTTCTGGGACTGTGCCCGCGGCGAACGTCCCCTGGACGTCTTCGTCTTCGAGGGCACCGTGATGAACGGCCCGAACGGGACGGGCCGCTACGACATGTTCGCGGACCGCCCGATGAAGGACTGGGTGACCGATCTCGCCAACGCGGCGTCGATCGTCGTCGCCATCGGTGACTGCGCCTGCTGGGGCGGTATCCCGGCTGCGGACCCCAACCCGACCGACTCCACCGGCCTGCAGTTCCACAAGCGCGCCAAGGGCGGATTCCTCGGCGCCGACTGGCGATCGAAGTCCGGTCTGCCGATCATCAACATCCCCGGCTGCCCGGCGCACCCGGACTGGATCACGCAGATCATCGTCGCGCTCGCCACCGGCCGCGCCGGCGACATCGCCCTGGACGACCTGCACCGGCCCCAGACCTTCTTCAAGACCTTCACGCAGACCGGTTGCACCCGCGTGCAGTTCTTCGAGTACAAGCAGGCCACGATGAACTTCGGTGAGGGCACGCGCACCGGGTGCCTGTTCTACGAGTTCGGCTGCCGCGGCCCGATGACGCACTCCCCCTGCAACCGGATCCTCTGGAACCGCCAGTCGTCGAAGACCCGCGCCGGGATGCCGTGCCTCGGCTGCACCGAGCCCGAGTTCCCCTTCTTCGACCTCCGTAAGGGGACGGTCTTCAAGACCCAGAAGGTGTCCGGGGTCATCCCGAAGGAGATTCCGGAAGGTTCGGACCACCTGACCTACATGGCACACGCCTCGGCCGCCCGGATCGCGGCCCCGCAGTGGTCGAAGGAGGACATGTTCGTCGTCTGACCCGTCCTGCGGACGTGCGTCACGCGACTGATGCCCTCTCAGATCACTGCCCCTCCTCAGCCCCTGTACTGGCCACGAGAAAGGCCGAGCCATGACTTCAGTCGACCTCTTCGTCTCTCCACTGGGTCGCGTCGAAGGCGACCTCGACGTCCGGGTGACCATTACCGACGGCGTCGTAACGTCCGCCTGGACGGAGGCCGCGATGTTCCGCGGCTTCGAGATGATCCTCAAGGGCAAGGACCCGCAGGCGGGTCTGATCGTCACGCCCCGCATCTGCGGGATCTGCGGCGGCAGCCACCTGTACAAGTCCTGCTACGCGCTCGACACCGCGTGGAAGACCTACGTTCCGCCGAACGCGACGCTGGTCCGCAACATCGCCCAGGCCTGCGAGACGCTTCAGTCGATCCCGCGCTACTTCTACGCGCTGTTCGCGGTCGACCTGACCAACAAGAACTACGCCAAGTCGAAGCTCTACGACGAGGCCGTGCGCCGCTTCGCCCCGTACGTCGGCACCTCGTACCAGTCCGGTGTCGTGCTCTCCAACAAGCCCGTCGAGGTCTACGCGATCTTCGGCGGTCAGTGGCCGCACTCGTCGTTCATGGTACCCGGCGGCGTCATGAGCGCCCCCGGCCTCGCCGACGTCACCCGAGCCACGGCGATCCTCAACCACTGGAAGGACAACTGGCTCGAGAAGCAGTGGCTGGGATGCTCCATCGACCGCTGGATGCAGATCCGCACCTGGGACGACATGATGGCCTGGGTCGAGGAGAACGAGGCCCAGTACAACAGCGACTGCGGGTTCTTCATCCGTTACGCCCTCGACGTCGGTCTGCACAAGTACGGCGCCGGTGTCGGCAACTACCTGGCCACCGGTACGTACTTCGAACCGAGCCTGTACGAGAATCCAACGGTGGAAGGTCGGAACGCGGCGCTGATCAACCGGTCCGGCGTGTACGCGAACGGCCAGTTCAGCGAGTTCGACCAGGCGCGCGTCTCCGAGGACGTCACGCACTCGTTCTACGAGGGCAACCGCCCGCTGCACCCGTGGGAGGGCGAGACCCGGCCCATCGACCCCGAGGTCGGCCGCAAGCAGGGCAAGTACAGCTGGGCGAAGTCCCCGCGCTACGAGGTTCCGGACATGGGACGCGTGCCGCTGGAGGTCGGTCCGCTCGCCCGTCGCGTCGCGGCGGCCGCTCCCGGTGCGGCTGCGCACCAGGACGACGACCCGCTGTTCCTCGACATGATCCAGAAGCTCGGCCCGTCGGTGTTCGTGCGTCAGATGGCGCGCATGCACGAGGGGCCGAAGTACTTCACGTGGGTCATGGACTGGCTCGCGCGCCTCGAGCTCAAGGAGTCGTTCTACGCCAAGCCGGTGGAACCGCTGTCCGGCAAGGGCTTCGGCTCCACCGAGGCCGCCCGCGGGGCGCTGTCCGACTGGATCGTCCTCGAGGACGGCAAGATCGAGAACTACCAGGTGGTCACCCCGACTGCGTGGAACATCGGCCCGCGCGACTCGCTCGAGGTGCGCGGCCCGATCGAGGAGGCGCTCGTCGGCTCCCCGATCGTCGACCAGGAGGACCCCGTGGAGCTCGGCCACGTCGCCCGTAGTTTCGACTCCTGTCTGGTCTGCACCGTCCACGCCTACGACGGCAAGACCGGCCGCGAGCTGAGCAAGTTCGTGGTCAACGGAATGGTCTGACTGATGTCAGCGCCGGCTCCGCACGAGCTGCTCGACGACGGCTTCGCACCCCCTCCGTGCGAGGTTGTGATCATCGGCTGCGGCAACCTGCTGCGCGCCGACGACTCCGTCGGGCCCCGTGTGATCCGGCTGCTGTGGTCGTCCGAGTTACCGGAACAGGTGCGTCTGGTGGACGGCGGGACGGCGGGAATGGACGTCGCCTTCCAGATGCGCGGGGCACGACGAGTGGTGATCGTCGACGCCTCGAACACCGGCGCCGCGCCGGGCACGGTGTACCGCGTGCCCGGCGCGGAGCTCGCCCACCTGCCCTCGCTGCCCGACGTCCACACTCACGCGTTCCGCTGGGACAACGCGCTCGCACTGGGCCGGTGGCTTCTCGGCCCGGAGTTCCCGGAGGACATCACCGTCTTCCTCGTCGAGGCCGCGAACGTCGCGCCGGGGGAGCACCTCACCCCGGCCGTCGAGCAGGCCATGCACGCCGTCGCCGAGACCCTCCGCGAGGAGTTCGTGCGCCCGTACGAGCGGACGGTCGCCACGGTCGAGCTGACGGGCAACGCGTACCTGCGCATGGACGCGCAGCTCGCACGTCGCTACTTCCCCTCCGGTGTGTGCACCGGGTTGCGTGAGGGGTCGGACGTGCTGCTCGTGCCCTTGCACGCCGAGGCGAACGGTGGTCTCGTACTCAAGGAACGCAACCCGGCCGGTGATCGCGCCGTGTTGCTCCGGGAGGTCCTCGGGAACGACGCGCCAGTCGGCGTCTTCCCGGTCGAATGGGATGCCGCCCGGGGACTGCTGCGGATCGACCTGTCTCCGGAGGTGATGCCGGCGAGACCCTGAGGAGGCGGGATGGGGCCCGACAGCGAAGGTCCACCGGCGCGAGAACCTCTCAACCCGGACGGGCCGATCAGCGCCCAGCATGCCGACGCTGTCGAGGTCGAGGTGGTGCCGGACCGAGGCAAGTGGGCGGTGGAGCTCATCGTCCTCTTCGCCGACGAGGTGGTCCGCAAGCGGATCGCCACCTATCGCACCGAACGCCTCGCCCGGATCAGCGCCGATCTGATGAAGAGATCGGCGGAAAGAGAAATTGGCGGAGGTCCCCTCAACGGCTGAGGACCCCGCGGAAAGGTAGCGGTCGCCATGCCCGAACGACCCCACGCCCTGGCTTGTTTCCCCAGCCCCCTGTCTTACGTACTCGTCGACGCCAGGACCGACCCGGAGGCACGGAGATGCCTCGACCTGCTGGCCGCCGGCCGACAGCCGGAGAGCTGGCCGGCCTCGCTGCGGGGCGTCCAGCTCGCCGTCGAAGGTGACGTTGCGTCAGCTGCTGCCTGCTTCGCCGGGCCGTCGCTGGTCGACCGCATCAACCGCTTCGTGCTTGCCCCGGACCCGGCCGACCTCCCGGGCCTGCGGACCGACGCCCCGCCCGAGCTGCTGGGTCTGATCGACGCCTTCGCCTTCGAGGTCGGACTGAGCGACGATCCGCCCGCGCTCGTCGCCGCGAACGGCGAGATCGCCGCCCTCGTCCTCGCGGCCCAGGCCTCGCACGCCGCCGCCACCGGGAGCCCCGACGTCGCGATCGACCTGCTGCGGCGCGCCGCGGCCGAGGCGTCCGCCGTGTCTCCGGCGACCCAGGCGGTCATGCTGGGCACCGCGGGCATGCTCGCCGCCGGGGACCCGGCCGCCGCCACCGACCCGGTCGCCGACCTCACCCAGGCCGTGACGCTGCTGGCCGACTCCGACCTCGCCGTCTCGGCGGCCGAGCTGCATCTCCAGCTCGGGTCCGTGCTCCACGAGCGGGCGGCCGCGGAGGAGCGGCCGCCGCGCGAGGCCATCCACCACTACCAGTCCGCGCTGCAGCTGATCGACGAGGCGAGCGCGCCGTACCTGTGGGCCTCCGCGCACCTCAATCTCGGCACGGCCTACCTCGTGATGCCGATGGTGCAGGCCAGTGACCAGCTGCGCGTGGGCATCGCGACCCAGTCGCTGCGCTCCGCCCTCCGTGTGTTCGCCAAGGAGGCGCACCCGGAGCAGTGGGCGAGCGCGCAGATCAACCTCGCGAACGCCCTCGTCTACATGCCCTCGACGCACCGGGCGGACAACCTGGTCGAGGCCGTCGGCCTTTACGAGGAGGTGTTGGAGCACCGCGACGGCACGGCCGACCCCTCCGGCCGCGCCCGTCTGCTCACCAACATCGGCAACGCGCTCGCGCACCTCGGCGTCTTCGAGGAGGCGAAGGCGCGCCTGGTCGAGGCCCGCTACCTGTTCGAGACCGAGTCCGACCTGGCCGGCGTCATGACGGTCCGTTCGATCCTCGACGAGATCGCCCGGGAGACGGTGCCGTCGGCGGTGTCGTCGTGACCGCCGTTGCCGAACGGCCGGCTCCGACCGCGGTGCCGCCCGAGGACCGCCCGATCGAGGACCTCGCTGCCGCGCTCGACGCGGCGACCGCGGGGCTGACCGAGCTGGACGACGACGCCCGGCGGACGGCCGAGGGCCTGCGGCACGCGCTGGACGACCTGCACCGCGCCGCCCTCGTCCACGTCATCCGGACCTTGCGTGCCGACGAGCGCGGCAAGGAACTGCTGTTCGCGCTCGTCGACGAACCGGCGGTGCGGATGGTGCTCCTCGCGCACCAGCTCATCAAGCCCGACCCCACCACGCTGGCGCGGAGGGCACTGGAGCAGGTGCGCCCGCAGCTGCAGTCCCACGGCGGCGACGTGAGTCTCGACCGCGTCGAGGAGGGCGTGGTCTACGTCCGCCTGTCCGGCGCGTGCAACGGCTGCTCGATGTCGGCCGTGACGATGCGCAACGGTGTCGAGGAGGTGCTCCGGCAGGTGCTGCCGGGGTGCGCGGTCGAGGTGCTGCCGAACGAGCCGGGGCCCGCGCTGATCCCGCTCGGGGAGGTGGGGCTGCGGCCGGGCGCGGCCGACCCGAACTGGCGCCGCACCGGCCCGCTCGACGAGTTCCCGTCCGGCCGCCTGGTCCGGGTCGTGCTGCCGGGGCAGCCGGGGGAGGAGGTGCCGGTCGTCGTGATCAACGTCGACGGGCAGCTCGCGGCCTACCGCGACTCCTGCGCGCACCTCGGGCTGAGCCTGGCCGATTCCGAGGTCGACCCCGCGACCGGCGAGATCACGTGTCCGTGGCACGGCCACCGGTTCGACGGACTCTCCGGGGAGAGCCGCACTCTCCCTGGGGCACAGCTCGATCCGCTGCCGTTACGGGTCGAGGACGGTCACGTCTGGGTTCGGACACGATCCTGATGCGTGTTCAGATCATTCCGGACGGTGGCCAGGCGTCGCCGGTCTGGGCCGGCCGGGCACCGTCCGGACCGGCGGCGTCCTCCTTGGGTTGGCGGCCGTACGTGGAGCTCGGGGCGTCGTCCCCGGGCGCCCTGCGCCTGCCCGACGCGCGTGCGACGGCGACCGGCATGTACGGGCCTCGTGGGGTCTGTCTGCACGACGGTGGTGTGATCGTCGCCGACACCGGCAACCACCGCGTCCTGATCTTCCGTTCGGTCCCGGACTCGCCGGAGGCCCCGGCCGACGTGATCCTCGGCCAGCCCGACGCGACCTCGGAGGCGCCTAACGCCGGCGGCCGTCCCGAGATCGGCATGCGCATGCCCACCGGCGTGCTGGTGACCACCGACGGCCGTCTCGTCGTCGCCGACGCCTGGAACCACCGCCTGCTGGTGTGGGACGGCGTTCCCGACTCGCCGCGGCCCGCCGACCTGATCCTGGGCCAGGCGAGCCCGGACGCGATCGACGAGAACCGCGGCGGCGAGCCCGACGCGACCACGTTCTACTGGCCGTTCGGCATCGCGGAGATCGCCGGGCGGTTCTTCGTCACGGACACCGGCAACCGGCGGGTCCTGATCTGGCGCGCCGGGCTGCCGGCCTCCGCGCAGGTCCCGGCGGACGTGGTGCTGGGCCAGCCCGACGCGGTCTCCCGCGACGAGAACCGCGGCACCGGAACCGGGCCGGACACCTTCCGGTGGCCCCACGCGGTGGCGAGGTTCGGCGACGGCATCTTCGTGGCCGACGCCGGAAACCACCGGCTGCTCGGGTGGCGTGCGATCCCGGAGCAGGATCGACCCGCCGACGTCGTCGTCGGGCAGCCCGACATGGTCACCGCGGACGACTTTCCCTACCGGCCGCAGTCGGCCACCTCGATGCGGTTCCCGTACGCGGTGACGAACGTCGGCGCGGGGATCGCGGTCGCGGACACGGCCAACAACCGGGTGCTGCTCTGGGAGTCCCCGCCGACCGGTCCGGACGCCGGTGCCGACGGTGTCCTCGGGCAGGTGACCTTCAGCGGCAACGGGGAGAACCGCTGGGAGGCGGTCACCTCCGACACGCTCTGCTGGCCGTACGGCATCGCGTGCGACGGGAGCCGGCTCGCGATCGCCGACTCGGGCAACAACCGCGTCGTGATCTGGGCGCAACCGTGAACCGCTCGCCTGCCGTCCTCGCGACGCCCCTCGACCCCACGAGCGTGACACGGCGTCAGATCGTGGTGCGCGGCGTCGTCCAGGGCGTGGGGTTCCGCCCGTTCGTCGCTCGTCTCGCCGCGGAGCTGGGTGTGGTCGGCTTCTGCGGCAATGACGTGACCAGCGTCTTCGTCGAGGCCGAGGGGCCCGAGTCCGTCCTCGATCGTTTCGTCGAGCGACTGCACCGCGACGCGCCTCCGGCCGCCGTGGTCGTCGCCGTGGAGACCTGGACCGTGCCGACGCGCGGGGAGGCGGCCTTCACGATCGTCCCCAGCCGGCACAGCGAGGGCCGCCGGACGCTGGTGCCGCCGGACACGGCGGTGTGCGCCGACTGCCTACGTGAACTGTTCGACCCCGCCGACCGGCGTTACCGGCACCCGTTCATCAGCTGCACGAACTGCGGCCCCCGGTTCACGATCATCACCGACCTGCCGTACGACCGCCCGGTCACGACGATGACCGGCTTCCCGCTCTGCCCGCGGTGCCGAGCCGAGTACGACGACCCGGCCGACCGCCGGTTCCACGCCCAGCCGGTCGCCTGTCACGACTGCGGGCCCCGCATCCGTCTGGAGTTCGACCAGACGGCGGTCACCGGTGACGACCGGGTGCTCGGGGCCGCACACGCCCGGCTGGCCGCCGGCGAGGTGCTCGCCGTCAAGGGCATCGGCGGCTACCACCTCGCCTGCCGCGCCGACGTCGAGGACGTGGTCCAGCGGCTCCGCGACCGCAAGCACCGCCCGGACAAGCCGTTCGCGCTGATGGTCCGCGACCTGGAGGTCGCCCGCAGACTGGTGGAGGTCGGCAGCGCAGCCGAGCGCGCGCTGACCTCCACCGCCGCGCCGATCGTGCTGCTGCGCCGGCGGCCCGGGAGCGGGATCGTCGACGCGGTCGCGCCCCGCCTCGACGAACTCGGCCTGATGCTGCCCTACACGCCGCTGCACCACCTGCTGTTCGCGTCGGTGCCCGGCTCCGACGTGCCGCCGCCCGACGTCCTCGTGATGACGTCGGCGAACCTGTCCGGCGAGCCCCTGTGCTGGCAGGACGACGACGCGCGGACCCGCATGGCCGGCATCGCCGACGCATTCCTCATCAACGACCGCCCGATCGCCGTGCCGTGCGAGGACTCCATCGTCCGCATCGAGGACGGGGTGCGGCCGGACGTCGAGGTCGTGCTCCGCCGTTCGCGGGGGATGGCCCCGTTGCCGACCGAGATCCCCGCGACGGACACCGTGGTGCTCGCGGTCGGTGCGGAACTGAAGAACACGATCACGATCGCCGCCGGGCCGAACGCCTACACCTCCGCGCACCTCGGTGACATGTCGACGCTGGAGGCGCGCGAGGCGTTCCTCCGCTCGGTCGACCACCTGATCGCGCTGCACGGCGTGCCGCCGCAGGCCGTCGCCGCCGACCTGCACCCCGGCTTCCTCACCAGTCGCTGGGCGGCGGAGCGGGCCGAGGCCGAGAACCTGCCGCTGCTGCCGGTTCAGCACCACCACGCGCACCTCGCGTCCCTGCTCGCCGAGCACGGCCGGGTCGGCCGCCCGGTGATCGGGGCGGTCTTCGACGGCACCGGCCTCGGCTGCGACCGCCACGTGTGGGGCGGGGAGATCCTCGCGATCGGCGAGGACGTCACGACCGCCGAGCGCGTCGGCCACCTGGAGGAGTTCCCGTTGCCCGGTGGCGACGTGGCGGTCCGCCAGCCGTTCCGTGTCGCGCTCGCCCTTCTCCACCACGCCGGTCTGGCCGGCCGGGACTGGACGCCGGCCGGGGTGCCCGAGGCCGCCGTGGCGGCGGTGCGCAGCCAGCTCCGCTCCGGCATCGCGTGCGTGCCGACCAGCAGCGTGGGCCGGCTGTTCGACGGTGTCGCCTCCCTGCTGGGCGTCCGGCACGCGATCACGTACGAGGCGCAGGCGGCGATCGAACTCGAGGCCGCGGCCGCGACGGCGAGCGCCGCCCATCCGCTGTCGGCGCCGGTCGTCGACGGCCGAATCCTGGTCGGCCCCCTCGTGGCGGCGGTCGTGGCGGCCCGCGACGCCGGTGTGCCGGTGCCGAACATCGCGCTCGGCTTCCACGAGGCGCTCACCGCTGCGACGGTCGAGCTGCTGACGGCGACGGCCGACCGGACCGGAGTGCGCACCGTCGGGATCTCGGGTGGAGTGTTCGCCAACCGCATCCTGGCGCGTGACCTCGCGCGGGCGCTGGCCCGCCGCGACCTGGATGTGCTGACGCACAGTCGGATTCCCGGTAACGACGGTGGACTGGCCCTAGGCCAGGCCGTCGTCGCCCGAGCAATGCTGCGCAAGGGAAGGAGGGACTGAGATGTGTCTTGCGGTGCCCGGTCGCATCACATCGATCGAGTCCGGCGGAGGACGAGTCATGGCCGACGTCGATTTCGTGGGGGAGTCGCGCGCCGTGTGCCTCGACTACCTGCCCGATCTCGCCGTCGGGGACTACGTCATCGTCCACGCGGGGTACGCGCTCACCCGGGTGACGCCGGAGGAGGCCGAGCGCACCGTCGGCCTCATGCAGGAGTTCGGCCTGCTCGACGAGATGAGCGAGTCATGACCGCGACGCTCCCGCCCGTCTCCGACGCCGCACTGTCCGAGGACCTGGCGGCGGCCGCGCTCGCGATGGCTCGCCGGTTCCACGCCGGCGCGACGCTGTGGGTCGCGGCGCCCGACTGGCCCTCGCACGCCCACCACGTCGCGGTGGAGTTCGTGCACCCGGTCATCGTCGGCACGCGTGCCCTGCCCGCGTTCGTTCTCGCCGAGGCTGACCGTGCCGCCCAGGCCCGCGTCCTCACCCAGGCGGGAGACCTGCTCTGCGTCATCGCCCGCGCCGACGACCCCGTCGCCCGCGACCTGCTGCTCCGCGCGCCGGCGTGGGGTCTGACCACCGTGTGGATCGGTTCCGGTGTGCGGCCCGAGCCTGGCGCGGCCGACCACGTGCTCTGGCTCGACACCGACGACCCGGCCGCACCGCTGGCCGGCGGCTACGTCCGGCTCTACCACCTGCTCTGGGAACTGACCCACGTCTGCTTCGAGCACCCGGGGCTGCTCGAACCGGAGCCGCCGACCGCCGAGGGTACGTGCATCACGTGCAGTGACGAGGGCCGCCTCGGTGAGGTCGTCACCCCGCCGCTCGGTCCGGGTGAGGCTGCGCGGGTGCGTGCCGGTCTGGGCAGCGAGGAGGTCGACGTGACCCTCGTCGGCGAGGTTGCGATCGGCGACCTGCTCCTCGTCCACGCCGGCTTCGCGCTGGCGCGCGTGGGGAGCCCGTCATGACCGCGGTGAACGAGACCGGCTTCCTCTACCCGTTCCTCGACGCCAGCGAGGACAACCCCGAGAAGCTGCTGGCCGACCTGGCGGCGTCGGCCCGCGCGAAGATCGACGAGAGCTCTGCGCTGCAGCGGCGGACCGTGGCCGAGCACGCCGAGAGGATCGGCGCGGCGGCGCAGGCCATGGTGGCCCGGTTCCGGGCCGGCGGCCGCCTCTACACGTTCGGCAACGGCGGCTCCTCGACCGATGCGACCACCGTGGCGTCGCTGTTCGCGCGGGCACCGCGCGGCCAGTCGCTGCCCGCCTGGTGCCTGTCCGACGACCAGGCGATCCTCACCGCGCTCAGCAACGACGTCGGTTTCGACCTCGTGTTCGCCCGGCAGCTCGTCGCCTGCGGCCGCTCGACCGACATCGCGCTCGCGCTGTCCACGTCCGGCTGCTCGGAGGACCTCGTCGTCGCGATGGGCGAGGCCCGGCGGCGCGGGATGCTCACGATCTCGTTCTCCGGCTACGACGGTGGCCGCCTCGGCGTCAGCGACGACGTGGACTTCAGCTTCACCGTCGCGTCGCAGAGCGTGCACCGGATCCAGGAAGCACAGGCGCACCTCGCCTGGCACCTGTGGTCGACCGTCCAGGAAACCCTGTCGTCACCGGCCCACGTCAACGGAGGTGCGTGATGTCCCCGGATCCAGCGACCCAGGTCGACGCCGAGGGGCGGATGCTCCTGCGCATCGAGGAGTTCCGTAAGCGCCGCCCGCGGTTCACCGACTCCGTCGTGACGATGGCGCACGGGGCCGGCGGCAAGTCCTCGGCGGCCCTGATCGACCACGTCTTCGTCGAGGCGTTCCGCAACCCCGAGCTGGAGAACCTGGGGGACGGGGCGGTCCTGGAACTGCCGTCGGGGGAACGGCTCGCCTTCTCGACCGACTCCTTCGTCGTGCAGCCGCTGTTCTTCCCGGGCGGCTCGATCGGGCACCTCGCCGTGCACGGGACGGTCAACGACCTCGCCGTCTCCGGGGCCGTGCCGCAGTGGCTCTCCGCCGCCTTCGTGCTGGAGGAGGGCTTCCCGGTCGAGGACCTCAAGCGGATCGTCGCCGACATGCGCGAGGCGGCCGCGAACGCCGGCGTCCACGTCGTCACCGGCGACACCAAGGTCGTGCCCCGCGGCACGGCCGACGGGCTGTACATCTCCACGGCGGGTGTCGGCGTCGTCCCGGCGGGCGTCTCGCTCGCGGCCGACCGGGTCCGGGCCGGCGACCGCGTCGTCGTGTCCGGTCCGCTCGGCGCCCACGGCATGGCGGTGATGCTCGCCCGCGGCAACCTGGACATCGAGGCCGACATCAGCTCGGACACCATGGCGCTGCACGAGCAGGTGGCCGCCCTGCTGGTGGCCGCCCCGTCGACCCGCTGGATGCGCGACGCCACCCGTGGGGGCCTGGCCACGGTCTGCAACGAGCTCGCCGGTCAGACCGGGCTCGGGGTCGTGCTCGACGAGGGTCTGCTGCCGGTGGCGCCGGCCGTGCTCGGCGCCTGCGACATGCTCGGCATCGACCCGGTCCACGTCGCGAACGAGGGCGTGTTCACCGCGATCGTCGCGCCCGAGGAGGCCGAGGCGGCGGTCGTCGCGCTGCGCGAGACCGCCGGCGGCGGATCCGCGGCGGTGGTCGGCGAGATCGTCGAGAACCCCGGCGGCATGGTCGCCATGCGGACCCCGTTCGGCGGCACCCGGATCGTCGACATGCTCGTCGGCGACCCGCTGCCCCGCATCTGCTGATCACCCGCTGATCGCCAGCAGTATCTGTCGGAACGTCAGAAGGAGCGCGTCATGTGCCTGGGGATCCCCGGTCAGGTCGTCGAGGTCGTCGACGCCGCCGGTCATCTCGCGAAGGTCGACGTCAGTGGCGTACGCCGCGTGATCAGCACTCGCCTGCTCGCCGCCCAGCCCCCGGACGTGGGGGACTGGGTCCTGGTGCACGTCGGCTTCGCGATGGCGCTCATCGACGAGGCCGAGGCCAAGGCGACCCTTGACCAGGTCCAGCGCATGGGCCAGGAGTACGTCGACGAGATAGCCGCGTTCGCGTCCTCCGATTTCGGCGCCGCCAGCGGCGCGCTTCCCGAAGGGAGTGTCCGATGAAGTTCGTCGACGAGTTCCGTGACCCCGCGGCGGCGCGCAGCCTGGTCGCCGCCATCGCCGACCTGGCGGGCGAGGACAGGTTCGCGTTCATGGAGGTCTGCGGTGGCCACACGCACACGATCTACCGGCACGGCCTCGAGCACCTCCTGCCGTCGAACGTGGAGCTCGTGCACGGGCCGGGCTGCCCGGTCTGCGTGATCCCCATGGGTCGCGTCGACGACGCCATCTGGCTGGCGGAGCAGCCGAACGTCATCTTCACGACGTTCGGCGACATGATGCGGGTGCCGGGCTCGAACGGCAGCCTGCTCGACGCCAAGGCCCGCGGCGCCGACGTGCGGTTCGTCTACTCACCGCTCGACGCGCTGAAGATCGCGGTGGAGAACCCGGACCGCGAGGTGGTCTTCTTCGCGGTCGGCTTCGAGACCACGGCTCCCTCGACCGCGGTGACCCTGATGCGTGCCGGCGACCTGGGCGTGACGAACTTCAGCGTCTTCTCCAACCACGTCACGATCGTCCCGCCGATCAAGGCGATCCTCGACTCGCCGGACATGCGCCTCAACGGGTTCCTCGGCCCGGGCCACGTCTCGACCGTCGTCGGCACGCGGCCCTACGAGTTCATCCCGAAGCAGTACGGCCTGCCGATCGTCGTGGCCGGGTTCGAGCCGCTCGACATCCTCGCGTCCGTGCACATGCTGCTCACGCAGATCCGTGAGGGCCGGTGCGAGGTGGAGAACCAGTACAGCCGCGTGGTCCGGCCCGAGGGCAACCCGGCCGCGCTGGAGCTGCTGGCGCGCACGTTCGAGCTGCGTCCGCACTTCGAGTGGCGAGGTCTCGGCTTCATCTCCCAAAGCGCGCTGCGGGTGCGCTCGGACCTCGCGCAGTTCGACGCCGAGGCACGCTACGGCATGCCCGGCGTCCGGGTGGCCGACCCGAAGGCGTGCCAGTGCGGCGAGGTGCTCAAGGGGGTCATCCGCCCGTGGGAGTGCAAGGTCTTCGGCACGGCGTGCACACCGGCCACCCCGATCGGCACGTGCATGGTGTCCTCCGAGGGCGCGTGCGCCGCGTACTACAACTTCGGGCGGCTGCACCGCGAGACCGCGCAGATGGTGGGCGCGGGTGCCGCGCGCTGACCGGCTCCTCGCCGAGGGCGTCAGCGGATCCGTGCTGTTCGCCCGGTACGCGCACGGCCCGAACGCGCTCGGGTACTGCGGCCCGGCCGGGGCCGCGGTGCTCGCTCGGGCCGCCTGCGGTCAGGACGAGCCCGCTGCGGTCGAGGCCGCCGCGCGACGCTTCTCGGGGGCGTGGCCGTACCAGGAGACCATCGCGAATCTGACGGGCCGTTCGCCCATGGACCCGGACGTGGTCCGCGGGTACTGGGTGGGTAACCAGTTGACCGACGAGCTGCCGCGCGAGCAGTTCGCCGAGGTTCTGCTGAGCAACCTCCGTGCGCAGGCCGGGCACTACTGGCCGCACCTGTCGGAGGACCTGAGTGCGGAGGTGGCGCCCTCGCACACCTTCCACGTCTTCGGGGTGTACCCATGGTCCCGGCTGCTCGACGCCGGCCGCCCGGAGCCGCTGCACGTCCTGGAGTCCTGCCGGATCGGCTGGGGCCGGGTCATCGCCGTCCACGCGGACCAGTTGACCGTGCGCACGCGCCGACTGGACCTCACCGACGGGCGGCTGAGCCTGAGCGCGGAGTACGACCGTCGGGTGGACTACCGGGTCGACGGTGACGCCTTCGTCGCCGACCCCGTCGAGGGCGACCTCGTGGCGCTGCACTGGGACTTCGCGTGCGACCGCCTGACCGAGTTCGAGGTGACACGGCTGGAGGCCGATCTGATGCGGCAACTGGAACTGGTGGCGCAGCGGGGGACGTCGTGACGCGGCCGGTGATCGTGCAGGACGAGGGCCAGATCGGGTTCCACTGGTCCACCCCGACCGGTGTGCCGGTCCGGCTCGACGCGTTGGTGAAGACCGACGACGAGCCCCGCCGCCTGCTGCCGACCCACCTGGAGGCGTTGGACGACGCGCTCATCATCGCCGCCGGGCGTTTCGGCGAGATCCTCGGCGGCGGCCGTGGCCCGGCGGACGACGCCGAACGCACCGGGCTGCGCGAGCTGCACCGCGCGATGGACCGGCTCAGCTGGGAGTACCACGCGGCCGTCGAGTCGATGGGAGCGGTGATCTCGACCCGAGCGGGCCAGATTCTCGGGACGGCGTTCCTCATGAGCGTGATGGCCCGTCGCCCGCTGTCGCTGCTCGGGCCGGCCCCGTTCGAGGGTGAGCTCGACGAGCCCGGGATCGGTGTCGTCGCCGGGTACGGCGACCTGGTGTGGGTCGACGGCGACCGGCCCTGGCGCGGCGCGCGCTGGGTCGTGCGCACCGAGGACGGCCGCCGCCTGCCGGCGACGCTGTCGATGCTCCTGTTCGACAGCTCGGGAGTGCAGAAGGACGCCGCCCGCGACGAGCACCGCGCGGCGATCGGCGAGGTGCTCGCGGCGCTCCCCACGGACGACCTCGACGCGATGACCGCGGCGAGTGCGCTCGACTGGATGCTCTACGACTGGCTCATGGCCCACCGGGACGGCCCGGACAGCGCGGCGGTCGACGTGAAGGACCGCCCCGACGACGCGGTGATGATCGTCCGCGCGGCGGCCGCCTCCACCGAGCTCCGGGCCCGGTTCGACCCGGAGCTGTTGCGGATCCCGGCCCGCTGTCCGGCCTGAGGAACTAGCTCCGGCGGTCGGGCAGGGGCGTGATACCCCGCTCGTCCTGCAGGCCGGTCGGCGAGTGCCAGTAGGGCACCGCCGGCCGCCCGGTCAGGTGCCGATGAGCCCGGGGTCGACGGGCCCCCACGGCACCGACGGCCCACGCCATGGCCAGGGCAACGCAAGCAAGTGAGCCGGAGAAGACGATGATCCACGCACTGAGGTCCGAAGTCTCGTTCATTGTTATCCTCCCGGCATCAGCGTGATCCCCGACTGTCTGACGGGTCCTCACACCAGTGGGTGAACAAGGGGGTGGATCGTTCTCCCCCCAGCGGGCAGCGCGGCCGACCCGCCCGCGCGACGGCTCCCCCTCACACAGCGAGGGGGAGCGCCGTCGCCGCCCGGCGCAGTTCCGCGGCGCGGTCGGCCAGGGAGTTGCCCGCGAACAGGGCGGAGCCTGCGCAGAACACGCGAGCCCCGGCCCGGGCGGCCGCGGCGATCGTCGCCGGCCCGATACCGCCGTCCACCTCCAGTTCGATGTCGAGCCCGCGCCGGTCGATCTCGGCGCGGGCGGCGGCGATCTTCGGCTCCATCGAGGCCAGGTAGGCCTGCCCGCCGAACCCCGGGTTCACAGTCATGATCAGCAGCAGGTCGACCAGGTCGAGCACGTGCTCGACGGTCTCGAGGCCCGTTGCGGGGTTGAGCGCGACGCCCGGCCTCGCCCCGAGCTCGCGGATCGTCGACAGCGTGCGGTGCAGATGCCGGCAGGCCTCGGCGTGCACGATGACGATGCCGCAGCCGGCCTCGACCCAGCGCGACAGCATCGGGTCGGGGTGCTCCACCATCAGGTGGGCCTCGAAGCCCATCGTGACGCGGTCCCGGCACGCGGCGATCACGTCCGGCCCGAACGTCAGGTTCGGGACGAACCGGCCGTCCATCACGTCCCACTGGATCCGGTCGATCCCGGCCTGCTCGATCGCGACGACCTGGTCGCCGAGTTCGGCGAAGTTCGCGGGCAGGACTGACGCGACGAGCGTCGGTGCGATCTCGGGCACGGCAGAGCTCTCCTTGCTCGGGTCGGGTGGGGTCGAGGAGCGTCAGCCGGCGACGGCGAGCTCGGTGTGCCGGTTCTCCATCAGGCGGAGCACCATCGGCGTGAAGATCAGCTGCATGGCGAGGTCGATCTTCCCGCCCGGACAGACGATCGTGTTCGGCCGCGACATGAACGAGCCGTGCAGCATCGCGATCAGGTAGGGGAAGTCGATGCCGTGCGGGTCGCGGAACCGGATCACCAGCATGGACTCGTCCGCCGTCGGGATCGTGCGCGCGATGAAGGGGTTCGACGTGTCGACCACGGGAACCCGGTGGAAGTTCACGTCGGTGCGTGAGAACTGCGGGCACATGTAGTTCACGTAGTCCGGCATGCGCCGCAGGATCGTCTCGGTGACGGCCTCGGTCGAGTACCCGCGCTCCTGCTTGTCGCGATGGAGCTTCTGAATCCACTCGAGGTTGATCGCCGGCACCACGCCGATCTTCAGGTCCGCGTGGCGCGCGACGTCGACCGTGTCGGTGAGGACGGCGCCGTGCAAGCCCTCGTAGAAGAGCAGGTCGCTGTCCGTCGGGAGCATCTCCCAGGGCGTGAAGGTCCCGGGGGCCTGGCCGTACACCGCCGCCTCCGCCTCGTCGTGGAGATAGCGGCGGACGCGGCCCGTCCCGGTTTCGCCGTACGCGCGGAACAGCTCCTCGAGCTCGTCCAGGAGGTTGGCCTCGGGTCCGAAGTGGCTGAACGAGTGGTCGCCGCGGCGGGCCGCCTCGGCCATCGCCGCGCGCATCTCCGCGCGGTCGTAACGGTGGAAGCTGTCGCCCTCGACGAACGCGGCGGTGATGCGCTCCCGGCGGAAGATCTGCTCGAACGTGCGCATCACGGAGGTCGTGCCGGCACCGGACGATCCCGTGACCGAGATGATCGGGTGCTGACGTGACATGACTTCGCTCCTCACCTGACGCGGGCTCTGATCACAGCCTGCGGTGCGGGCGACGTCCTGCCATCACCCGCGCGGAGGAGCGTGGGGGTGGTCAGTCCGCCGGCGCCCAGCCGAGGTGCGTGTCGGCGAGCAGGTGCTCGACCAGCAGCCGGGTCGGTGCGGTGGGACTGATCTGCGTCACCGCGTTCCACGGGCGGTCCATCGGAGTGCCCGGGACCGCGATCTCGATCAGTGTCCCGGCCTCGAGTTCGGACTCCACGGCCTGACGCGACACCATCGTGACGCCGAGACCGGCGACGGCCGCGGCGACGACGGCGCCGTGCGAGCCGAGGGTCATGAGCGGCGGCGTGATCTCCAGCCGTCCGAGCAGGGCGAGGCAGGTCGCCCGGACCCCGGACTCCGGTTCCCGCAGCAACCAGGTGACGGTGGCGAGATCGCCCGGGGTGCCGGGCGCACCGACCACGACGAGGGTGTTGGGGCTGGTGGCGCACACCCGGACGTCGTTCACGCTCGCAGGTGGTCGCCCGGCCACGACGAGATCCGCCTCGTGCCGTGTCAGGATCGGCCACACGCGGCCGCGGGGGGCGACGTCGACGTGGAGCACCACGCCCGGGTACTTCCGGCGGAACGATGCGAGCAGGGCGGGGATGAGCAGTTCGCCCGCGGTGGTGACCGCGGCGATCCGGACCGAACCGTGCTCGGGGTCGGCCTCGCCGCGAGCGGCCAGGACGGCCTCGTCGTGGAGGTTGAGGATGCGCTGGGCGTAGGCGACGTAGCGCTCGCCCGCCGGGGTCAGCCGGACACCGCGGCCGATCCGCTCCACCAGGGGCACGCCTACCTCGGCGCTGAGCGCGCTGAGGGAGGACGACACCGAGGACTCGGTGACGAACAGGCGCGCGGCGGCGCCCCGCACCGAGCCGGCCGCCGCCAGTTCGACCAGGACGCGGAGGCGTGAGTTCGTCGCCATCGTCGCTCCTGGCCGTTCGCCGTCAGGCCGAGCGGACGGTTCTGCCCGCCTCGGCGGCCTCGCTGAAGACGCGGCTGGCCAGGATGTCCTCGGGCCGAATCGTCGTCAGCGTGTCCAGGGTCACCATAGTGTTCTCGCCCTCCACGAGGCGCTGCGCCTGCCGCAGTCGTGCACGCTCGACGGCGTTGCGGACGCTGCGCGCGTTGGCGAACCACGGCTGCCCGACCCGGCGGTCGAGGTAGCGGGTGAGGGCGTCCTCGGCTTCGGGGGAGAACCGGTAGCCCAGCTGATCAACCATCAGATGGGCGATCTGCCGGAGCTCGTCGACGGTGTAGTCCGGGAAGGTCACGTGGTGGGCGATCCGGCTCTGCATCCCGGGGTTGGCCGCGAAGAAGGTGTCCATCTTGTCGGCGTACCCGGCGAGAACGACGACGAGGTCGTCCCGGTGGTTCTCCATGACCTGGAGCAGGATCTCGATCGACTCCGCGCCGTAGTCCCGCTCGTTGCCGACCTTGTAGAGGTAGTACGCCTCGTCGATGAAGAGCACCCCGCCCATGGCGCGCTTGATGACGTCCTTGGTCTTCGGTGCGGTGTGCCCGACGTACTCCCCGACCAGGTCGTCGCGGGTGACGCTGACCAGGTGGCCGCGGCGGAGGTAGCCGAGCCGGTGGAGCAGGTCGGCCATCCGCAGCGCGACGGTGGTCTTCCCGGTGCCGGGGTTGCCGGTGAAGCACATGTGCAGGTTCGGTTTGGCCGTCGTGATGCCGAACTGGGCGCGCGTGCGGTCGACGAGCAGCAGCGCGGCGATCTCGCGGATCCGTTGCTTCACCGGGGCCAGTCCGACCAGCTCGGTGTCGAGCTGCGCCAGGACCGCGTCGATCCCGGCGTCCCGCCGCGCCGCGGCCAGGTCGACGACGGCGTCGGCGGGCAGCAGCTCCTCGGTCATCGCGCGAGGCGTTCGGTGGTGTAGCTGATCCGACGGTCGGAGCTCTCCTGCCGGATCAGCCGGAACCCGGTCTCGTCCGCCGGTCGCTGGACGAGGATCGACAGCGCGGTCGTCTGGCGCCCGAGACTCGCGTCGTACGCGTTCACGCGGATGTAGCAGTCGGGCCGTGCCTGCCGGCAGGCGTTGATCTCCAGCAGAACGCCCGCGGGGTCGACGAGATCGAACATCGGCAGACCCCACATCTCCCAGTAGGTGTTGCGGGGGTGCGGGTCGTCGGTGAACTCGATCGACAGGGGCCAGCCGTGATCCAGGCAGTACTGAATCTGGGCGGCGATCTCGTCGTCGGTGAGGTCGGGAAGGAAGGAGAAGGTCCCCTGGGTGATGCGCACTGCTGAGCTCCTCAGGCGGGCGTCGGCGTCGCGACGACGTCGGGGGTGTCGGTGGACTCGTAGGTGAACGTGATGTCGCCCCAGGTGGACAGCGCCATCTCCAACGGGCGGCAGTGCGCGGCGGCGCGGGCGAGGATGTCCGGGCCCTCCCGGTAGAAGTCGCGGCCTTCGTTGCGTGCCTTGATCATCGCCTCCAGCGCGACCCGGTTCGCCTCGGCGCCGGCGGCGATGCCCATCGGGTGTCCGATGGTGCCGCCTCCGAACTGCAGGATCACGTCCTCGCCGAGGTGGTGCAGCAACTGGTGCATCTGGCCGGCGTGGATGCCGCCCGACGCGACCGGCATGACGCCGGGCATCGACGCCCACTCCTGCTCGAAGAACAGGCCTTTGACCGGGTCGGCCGGGACACGGTTCAGACGCAGGGTGTCGTAGAAACCGGCGGTGGTGTTCGGGTCGCCCTCGAGCTTGCCGACGACGGTGCCCGCGTGGATGTGGTCGACGCCCGCGAGCCGCATCCACTTGGAGATCACGCGGAAGCTGACGCCGTGGCTCTTCTGCCGCGTGTACGTGCTGTGCCCGGCGCGGTGCAGGTGCAGCAGCACGCCGTTGGCCCGTGCCCAGCGCGCCATCGACTGGATCGCCGTGTATCCGATGGTGAGGTCGATCATGACGACGACCGAGCCGAGCTCCTTGGCGAACTCCGCCCGCTCGTACATCTCCTCCATCGTCCCGGCGGTGACGTTGAGGTAGTGCCCCTTGATCTCACCGGACGCCGCCTGCGCGCGGTTGACCGCCTCCATGCAGAACAGGAAACGGTCACGCCAGCGCATGAACGGCTGCGAGCCGATGTTCTCGTCGTCCTTGGTGAAGTCGAGCCCGCCGCGCAGCGCCTCGTAGACGACGCGACCGTAGTTGCGGGCCGACAGCCCGAGCTTCGGCTTCACGGTCGCACCGAGCAGCGGCCGGCCGTACTTGTTCAGGTGCTCGCGCTCCATCACGATGCCGTGCGCCGGGCCCTGGAACGTCTTGACGTACGCGACCGGGATCCGCATGTCCTCCAGCCGCAGCGCCTTCAGCGGCTTGAAGCCGAAGACGTTGCCGATGATCGAGGAGGTGAGGTTCGCGATCGACCCCTCCTCGAACAGGTCGAGGTCGTAGGCGATCCGTGCGATGTACTGCCCGGGCGTCCCAGACACCTCGTCGACCCGGTAGCACTTGGCCTGGTAGTGCTCGAAGGTCGTCAGGCGGTCGGTCCAGACGACCGTCCAGGTCGCGGTGCTGGACTCACCCGCGACGGCCGCGCCCGCCTCCTCCGGGGACACCCCCTCCTGCGGCGTGATCCGGAAGGCACACAGCACGTCCGTGTCCTTCGGGACGTAGTCCGGCTGCCAGTAGCCCATCTCCGCGTAGGGGAGAACCCCGGCGTTCCAGCGTTTCTCGGTGCTCAGTTCGGTCGTCATGACCCGAAGCATGGGGCGCGGAAAACCACGGCGTCCATCGAAATCTTCCTCAACCACACTTAAGTGGGAACCCAAGCCTCCATCGGGAGGGGCGCGGTCTCACCCCTCCCGTTCCCCCGCAGGGTGATGTGCCCGCCGGGCGATGAACCGCAGGCTCGGTGGGACGAGACGGCGCGCGGAGCGCAGGGAGGCCACACATGCACGAACTCGCCACGACGGCGCGCCGGTTGGTGCGGCCCGGGCACGGAATTCTCGCCGCCGACGAGAGCATCGGGACGATGTCGAAGCGGCTGGAGGCGGCCGGAGTTCCGGCGTCGGAGCAGGTGCGGCGGGACTACCGCGAACTGCTGCTGACGACCCCTCGGCTATCGACCTGGGTCTCCGGGATGATCCTCTGTGACGAGACCCTTCGCCAGTCGCTGGCCGACGGGACCCCGTTCGTCGTAGCGGCGCGGGAACGCGAGATCGAACTCGGCATCAAGGTCGACACCGGCACGGTGCCCCTGCCGTTCTCGGGTGGGGGCGTCGTGACCCAGGGTCTGGACGGCCTCGGCGGCCGGCTGGCCGAGTACCGGGAGATGGGCGCGACCTTCGCCAAGTGGCGGGCCGTTCTCGAGGTGTCGCGGGCGACCAAGCGCATCGTCAAGGCGAACGCGCACGCGCTCGCGCGCTACGCCGCGCTGTGTCAGGAGGCGGGCCTCGTGCCGATCGTGGAGCCCGAGGTCCTGATGACCGGCCGCCACGAGATCGAGGTCTGCCAGGCGGTGACCCACAAGGTGCTCGGCGAGGTCTTCGACCAACTCGACCTTCTCGGCGTCGACCCGGCCGGCATCGTGCTCAAGCCGAACATGGTCGTGGCGGGAGACGCCTGCCCCGTCCCGAGCCCGCCGGAGGAGGTCGCGCGGCGCACGCTCAAGGTGCTGCGCGCCCAGCTGCCCTCCGCGGTGCCCGGCGTCGCGTTCCTCTCCGGCGGCCAGTCGAACGCCCAGGCCTGCGCGAACCTCGCCGCCGTCAACCGGCTGGCGGGCGAGGACCAGGCGGCGCCGTGGGCGCTGACCTTCTCGTTCGGACGTGCGCTCGTCGACGACGCGCTCCGTACCTGGCGGGGCAACCCGAACGCCGTGACGGGAGCTCAGAACCGGCTGGCGGAGAACTGTGCACGGGCCGCCGCGGCCGCGGCGCGTCGAGCGGTCGTGGGCGCTCATGCGTGAGTCGGTGGCGGGGGTCGTCGAGCGGTCCTCGGCGGCGGCGCGCGTCTCGCTCGAGCAGTACGCCGACGGCCACGTGATCCGGTCCCTCGACCCCAGCGGTGACCTCGGCGACGTGATCCGGGCCTTCGGGGAGGCTGTCCTGCGGATCGCCGACCACGTCGGCGCGGGGCGCCTCGCCGCGGCCGCGGTCGACGCGGGGGAGCTCAACGTCCAGGGCGAGGTGCAGAAGCCCCTCGACGTGCTGAGCAACGACGTCGTCCTGACCGCGTTGCGCGACGTGCCCGCGGTCGCGGCGGTGGTGTCGGAGGAGCTCGCGCAGCCGCAGGTGTTCCCCGACGCCCGTGGGCCCTACCTGGTGGCGGTCGACCCGCTCGACGGGTCGAGCAACCTCGACGTCAACATCCCGGTGGGGACGATCTTCTCGGTGCTGCGGCGTACCGGCACCGGCGCGGAGGTGGACCTCACCGAGTTCCTGCAACCGGGCCGGGACCAGGTGTGCGCCGGCTTCGCGCTCTACGGCCCGGCGACGGTGCTCGTCCTCGCGACCGCCGCGGGTGCGGTGGCCTTCACGCTCGACCGCACCACCGGTGTGCTGGTGCGGACCCATCCGCATTTGCGGGTGCCCGAGTCGGCCTCGGAGTTCGCGGTGAACGTGTCGAACGAGCGCTTCTGGCCGGCGCCCGTTCGTGACTTCATCTCCGACTGCCTCGCCGGCCGCGCGGGGCCACGCGGCCAGGACTACAACATGCGCTGGGTGGCCTCGCTGGTGGCGGAGGCGTTCCGGATCCTCACCCGGGGCGGGGTGTTCCTCTACCCGGCCGACAGCCGGTCCGGGACGCGGGCGGGACGGCTGCGGCTGCTGTACGAGTGCAACCCGATCGCGTTTGTCATCGAGCAGGCGGGAGGGTGCGCGAGCACCGGGCGTGGTCGCGTCCTCGACATCAGTCCGACCGCCCTGCACCAGCGTCTGCCGTTGGTGTTCGGCTCAAGCGACGAGGTCGCCGCGGTGGAGGGCTACCACCTCGACCGTGCCTGCGGCGTCCGGCCCCGGAGTGCGCGTCCGGAGTTCCCGCTGTTCAACACTCGAACGCTGTTTCGCGGTCGGTGACGTCCAGCGGGAGCTCGACGATCACCCGGGTGCCGCGACCCGGCGAGCTCTCCAACCGTAGGTCGGCGCCGAGCAGCGCCGCCCGCTGCTCGATCGACGACAGGCCGAAATGGTGTCGCGCCGGGTCGTCCGGCGTCGTCCGGGCCGAGGGCGGCTCGCTCGTGTCGAAACCTCGCCCGTCGTCGGTGCAGGCGAGGACCAGGGAATCTCCCGAGCGCCGCAGCGACAGCACGATGCGTTTCGCCTCGGCGTGCCGGACGGCGTTGCTCAACGCCTCCTGTGCCAGGCGGTACAGCGCCGCGGCGGCGTGCGACGGGATGTCGCCGAGGACTTGCGGGGGGTCGGCGAGCAGCTCGACCTCGGTCCCGGGCTCCGGTGCCGCGCCCTGGATCAGCGACTCCAGGGCGGCGACCAGACCGAGGTCGTCGAGGACCAGGCTGTGGAGGCCGGAGATCGCCGATCGCGTCTGGTGGTAGGCGAGGTCGGCCAGCTGCTGCGCGGCCGCGATCTGGGCGCGGGCCGCCTGGGCGTGGGGAAGGTCACGCACCGCGAGATCCGCCGCGTTGAGGTGGAAGGCCATCGTTGCCAGCACCGTCGTCACGCCGTCGTGGAGGTCGAACGCGATGCGCCGGCGCTCGTCCTCCTGCGCCGAGATTGCGGCCGCGATCAGGCGGTCGCGTTCCGCGCGGTGTCGGCCGACGGCGACCCACAGCTGCTCGGTGTGCATGCGCAGGCCGAGCGGCGACGCGAGCTCGGTCGCACGCGTCAGTTCCTCCTCGGAGAAGGGCCGGGCGCAGTTGCGGTACGCCGCGAGGACCCCGACGATCTCCCCGTACAGACCGGGAATCGGGGCGCAGATTCGGGACACCGATTCGCCCGGCCCCAGCCCGATCAGGCGGCGGTGCACGACGTTGCGGGGCGAGTCGCGGTCGATGCGCACGGGTCGGCCGTCCTCGGCGACCTGCCCCGTGATGCCGAACCCGAGCGGGATGCGCAGCGACTCGGCGATGCGCGGGTCCCGAGGACCGGAGGCGGCGACGAACAGGTCGTCACCGTCGACGGCGAACACCACGACGCTGTCCGCCATCAGGTGGGCGCAGAGGTAGTCGCAGTCCGGCGGGGCGGTGAACTGCCGCCACGTCACCGGAAGATGCCCTCCCGCAGGGCGACCGAGACCGCGCCCGCGCGGTCGGTCACCTCCAACTTCCGGTACAGGCCGCGCAGATGCGTCTTCACCGTGTCCTCGCTGATCACCAACGTCGACGCGATGGCGCGGTTGGAACGTCCGGCGACGAGCAGTTCGAGCACCTCGGACTCACGCTGGGTCAGACCCAGGTGTGCGCCGGGCCAGAACTCGCCGGCGTGGATGCGCGCGGCGGACAGTGCGACGCGCCCGGCCAGGGCCGGGTCGACCACGGTCTCCCCGTCACAGGCACGCTGGAGGTGGGTCACGAGCTCGGCGGCGTCAACGCGCTTGAGGATGTAGCCCCGCGCGCCCACGCGGAGCGCCTGGAACAGGTAGTGCTCGTCGTCGTAGACCGAGAGCAGGACAACGGAGACCTCGGGGTAGGCCGTGGTGATCGCCTGGCACAGGTCGATCCCGCTGGTGCGGCCGAGTCGGACGTCGCAGAGGACGACGTCGGGACGCGTCCGGTCGACGAGGGCGAGGGCCTGGTCGTACGTGGTCGCCGTCCCGGCGATGACGACTTGGTCGGAGAAGTGGGCCAGCATCGCGGTCAGGCCGTGCAGCACCATCTCGTGGTCGTCGACCAGCACGAGGCGCAGGGCCGGGCGTGGGGCGGGGGCCTCGGCGGGGCTCGGCATGGACATGGCGCACAGGCTAGGACCGGAACCGTGGTGGGGGCGAGGTTCCACCGCGCAATTCACCCCCGTTCTCCCACCCGCGGGGGAGGGAGAAGCGCGCTGCAGCCGCTGGGATCGCTCTGTCGCCCTACGGAGGTTGTTTCATGCGGCAGAGCACGTTGGAGACCCACGGAGCCGGTGCGATTCGGTCCGAGGGCGTGGACAGGAGCGTGGACGCGAGCGCGGATGTCGACGCCCTCGCCGTCGACACCATTCGTTTCCTCGCCGCCGACATGGTGGAGCAGGCCAACTCGGGCCACCCGGGCATGCCGAT
Organism: Sporichthya brevicatena; assembly: GCF_039525035.1. Lineage (NCBI taxonomy): Bacteria > Bacillati > Actinomycetota > Actinomycetes > Sporichthyales > Sporichthyaceae > Sporichthya > Sporichthya brevicatena. Next base: position 106,735 of record NZ_BAAAHE010000011.1, on the reverse strand, counting down.
GGGCGCCGCGGCGATGGCGTGGACGTTGTTCAGCCGGCACCTGAAGCACGACCCGGCCGATCCCGACTGGCCGGACCGCGACCGTTTCGTCCTGTCCGCCGGCCACGGCAGCGCCCTGCAGTACGCATTGCTGCACCTGTTCGGCTACGACCTGCCGATGCACGAGCTCCGCGCCTTCCGCCGGATCGGCTCCCGTACGCCCGGCCACCCGGAGCACGGGCACACCCCGGGCGTCGAGACGACCACCGGCCCGCTCGGGCAGGGCCTCGCCAACGCGGTCGGGATGGCGCTCGCCGAGCGCATGCTGGCGGCGGAGTTTCCCGAGGTCGTCGAGCACCACACGTACGCGATCGTCGGTGACGGCTGCCTGATGGAGGGGATCAGCCATGAGGCGGCGTCACTCGCCGGTCACCTCGGGCTGGGACGGCTGACCGTCCTGTGGGACGACAACCGCATCACGATCGACGGGGGCGTCGACCTCGCCTGCTCCGACGACGTCCTCGCGCGTTTCGAGGCCTACGGCTGGCACGTGCTGCCGGTCGCCGACGGGACGGACGTCGACGCGATCGACGCCGCGCTCACGGCGGCGAAGGCCGACCCGCGTCCGTCGTTCCTCGCTGTCCGCACGGTGATCGGCCGCGGTGCGCCGGGGATCGAGGGGACGCCGAAGGCGCACGGGTCGCCGCTGGGGGAGACCGCGCTCAGCGCCGCCAAGGCGCGCGCCGGGTGGCACCACCCGGCCTTCGCGGTCCCGGAGCCGGTCCGGGACCGCTGTCTCTCGCTCGCGGCGGTGGGAACCGCGCGCCGCCGGGAGTGGGAACACCGTCTGACGCAGTTGAGCCTGGCCGACCCGGCACGCGGGCGCGAGTGGGACCGGCGGCTCGCCGGCGCCTTGCCCTCGGACTGGCACCAGTTCCTGACGGACACCCGCGCGGCGATGTGCGCGGGTCCCCGCGACGCTCGTGCGACGCGGATCTGGTCCCGCCAGGTGCTGGAGGCGATGCAGCACAAGCTGCCCGAGCTCGTCGGTGGATCGGCGGACCTGGCGGGATCGACGGGCGTCGACACGGGCTTCCCCGTCGTGCGTCGCGACGACTGGGCCGGGCGGGCGATTCCGTTCGGCGTGCGTGAGTTCGCGATGGCGGCGGTGCTCAACGGCCTCAGCCTGCACGGGGGGTTCCGCGTCTTCGGCTCGACGTTCGCGGTCTTCAGCGACTACCTCCGGCCCGCGCTGCGCCTGTCCGCGCTGATGCGACAGCCGGTGATCTACGTGCTGACGCACGACTCCGTCGCGGTCGGCGAGGACGGGCCGACGCACCAGCCGGTCGAGCACCTGGAGTCGCTGCGACTCATCCCCGGCGTGCGGGTGTTCCGCCCGGCCAACGGACTCGAGACACTCACGGCCTGGACCCTCGCCCTCGAGCACCGTTCGGGCCCGTCGGTGATCGCGCTGTCCCGGCAGGCGCTGCCGGCCCTCTCGGCCTGCGCTCCCACCGAGGACCGCCGGCTGCGGGTGGTGCACGTCGAGGAGGCACTGAAGCAGGACGCCTCGCGGGCTCCGGACGTCGAGTTCCTCGCGACCGGGTCGGAGGTCGGGCTCGCGGTCGAGGCCGCGAAGCTGCTCGACGCGCAGGGTCTGCACTGCCGCGTGCGCTCCGTCCTCGAGCGCGACGCGCTGCTCGAGACCGAGCGCGACGCCCGGCTCACCGTCTCGGTCGAGGCCGGCGTCACCGCCGGCTGGCACCGCTTCGCCGGCCTCTGCCTCGGTGTCGACGAGTTCGGCCTCTCCGGTCCCGGCCCCGACGTCCTCCGCGTCCTCGACCTCACCCCCGAGGCCGTCGCGGCCAAGGTGCTGGAGCGGTGGGTCGGCCGGGCCCGCCCCGACGCCCCGCCGGTGACGACGTAGCGGAGGTCAGGGCTCGGCGGCGACGATCTGCTGGGCGAGGTCGCGCATCGAGCGGCGGACGAGGTCGTTGTCCTCGCCGGCGAGGGGGCCGTCGTCGGACTGGGCGCCGGCGACCATGTTCAGCGCGGCGATCAGGGAGCGCAGGGCGAGGGTCTGGGCGGCGAGGCGGCGCTTCGCGGACGGCCGGCCGGCGGGGAGGTACTGGAACGCGCGGCGGACGTGGAGGGCGACGAAGCGGTCCCGGAGATCGCGGGTCGAGCCGGTCGCGGCCTGCAGGTGGGTGCGGTAGAGCCGCGCCGAGTCGGGCTGGGACTCGAACCAGCCCCACACCGCGTCGACGACGCGGCCGAGGCCCTCGACGTCGGTCGCCTCGTCGGTCGGGCGCGCGGCCTCGATGACGGCGTTGAGCTCGTCGAGGACCTGCTCCATCGCGCTCTCGAAGAGCGCTTCCTTGCTCGCGAAGTGGTACGTCACCGTCGCGACGGTCACGCCCGCAGCGTCGGCGACGTCGGGGAACGAGGTGCCCGCGAGCCCCCGCTGGGCGAAGACCTTGATGGCCGCCGCGAGGACCTCCGGCCGACGCGAGCCGGGGCCGGGCCCCACCGCTTCCGTCACTGCGTCACCTCGTACTCGCGTGCGATCCGTACGTTACCGTCGCGACCCATGGCGACCGGTGCTGCGGTGGGACGCCCGTCCCGGCGGAACGACGTGATCCGCGCCGGCATGGAGCTGTTCGCCACCGGCACCCCGGACGAGATCCCGGTCGCCGACATCGCGCGCTCCGCCGGGGTCACGACGGCCGCGCTGTACTACCACTTCAAGAGCAAGGAACAGATCCTGCTCGAAGGCTTCCGGGCCTTCGGCACGCGACTGGTCGAGCGGTTCGCCGCCGAGCTCGACCCGACGACCGGCCCCGCCATCGACCTCGGGCCGGCCATCGCGCGCCTCGTCGTCTGGCTCGACGAGTGCGACCCCGATGCGACGGTGTTCTTCGTGTCCTCGGTGGCCGCGCACCACGAGGTCGAGGAGGCACGACGGGCCACCCGGCACCAGCTGGTGCCGATCCTCGGCGCGGCCGCCGCCCGTGCGAACGCCGAGCTCTCGCCCGCCCGGAGCCTGATCGTCGGGGCGAGCGTCCTCGGCGTCTACGAGACCGCGGTGACGTCGTGGATCGAGCGCGACGAGATCTACCGGGGCCTCGGCCGCCGCGGGTTCCTCGCCGAGGTCGAGCACCTCGTCGAGCGCATGCTCCGCGGCGGCTGACGAAGCATCAGGAACTAGCGGGCGAGACCCTCGGAGCGGATGCGGTCCGAGAAGAACTCCATCCAGCTGAAGCCGACCTTGACCGGCCGGTCGTCGCCCTTGATGCGGACCTCGCCGGCCTGCGACTTGTAGCCGCCCCAGCGCGCCTTCGAGTGGCCCTCCATGCGGCCGTCCGGCACCCCGCTGAACGCGATCTCGATGTCGTCGACCCGGTACTCGCCCCGGTCGATGTTGCCGTCGTCGTCGAGGGAGAACGCGGCCTCCATCTGGTCCGTCGACGCGATGACGCGGTCGCCCTCGACCATGCAGACCAGGTTCATGCCGTTGGTGCACCGCACCAGGTGGCCGAATTGCGTGGTGCCGTCCTGAAGCTGGTTCGCGTAGAGGTTCCAGAAGACCTGACGGTCCGTGTAGAACTCGGTCTCCTTCCACTCCGCTCCGTGCGGGCGGAAGTAGATGGCGTCGAGGAAGATCGTGCCCTGCATCCGGCGGCCGTCGATGACACCCTCGACCGCGTACGGCTGGCTCGTGTAGAGCATCCCGGCCTTCTCCAGTGAGCAGTACAGCTTCACGCCGGTCGCGCAGATCGAGCCGTTCAGGTTGAGCAGGTTGCCCTCGTCCCAGCGCAACGTGTCGTTGGTGACGGTCAGGTCCAGTGGCTGCTCGCCGGGCAGGCGCAGGTCCTCGGGGATGCGCTGCATGAGCGGCTCGAACCAGCGGAACTCCTCGGGCGTCCGCACCCGGCGCACCTCACCGCGCGCGCTGTACGGCGTGCCCGGGAGCATCTGCATGCTGCCGCTCTGCGACGACATCACCGTCAGCCCGCCGGTCATCGACGCCAGGAACTTGCGGTGGACGACGAACAGCGAGCCGTCCTCGGCCCGTCCGCCGCCGTAGGCGTACATGCTCTGCAGGTTCACCCCGAGACGCGGGTGCTCGTTGAGGAACTCCCCGAGGTCTGGCGTGTAGGTGCCGGTCAACGTCGAGTCCGGGAAGTGGTCGAACGGCTGCGCGGTGGACATGCGTCAGGGTCCCTTCTGCGGGGGAGCGGTGCGTCGGACGCTAGCTCCGGGGATGGTACGAGTCAAGAAATTGGCCCGACTGTCTCGAGCGGGACGCTCAGCGAGGGCAGCCGCGGCCGGTAGACGGCCGAATACTTGACTCGACATCCAGTCGCGCGGTTTCGTGGCGGCACGTGCGCGGACAGGAGGTTCGGATGACGGTCACGCTGATCACCGGCGGTGCGGCCGGGATCGGTCGGGCGACGGCGCAGATGTGTCTCGACCGCGGCGGTTCGGTGGTCCTCGTCGACCTTGCGGAGTGCGCGGGGCTGCCGGCCGACCGCGCCGCGACGGTCCAGGGCGACGCCGCGGACCCCGCGGTGCTGGCCGCGGCGGTCGAGCTCGCCGACAGCCGGTTCGGGCGGCTCGACGGGCTCGTCCTCAACGCGGGCATCACCGGCTCGGAGTCCGTCGACGTCGTCGAGCTCGACCGGCTGCGCCGCGTCCTCGAGGTCAACCTGGTCGGCCTCGTGGTCGGGATGCAGGCCGCGACCCCGCTGCTGGAACGCAGCGGCGGCGGCTCAATCGTCGTCGTCTCCTCGGTCTCCGCCCTCGGCGGCGAACCCCGCCACGGCGCGTACGGCGCGGCGAAGGCGGGTGCGATCAACCTCGCCCGGTGCGCGGCCGTCGACCTCGCGCAGAAGGGGATCCGCGTCAACACCGTCTGCCCCGGGCCCGTCCACACCCAGCTCACGACGCCGCTGCGGGAGAAGAGCCCTGAGCGGTACGAGGCGCTCCGCCGGCAGATTCCCGCCCAACGATGGGGCGAACCCGAGGAGGTCGCGGAGCTGATCTGCTTCCTGCTCTCCCCGGCGGCGAGCTTCATCACCGGGGCCGCGATCCCGGTCGACGGCGGCATCACCGCCCAGACCCCGCAGTTCCCTCCGCCGGCGTTCGACCCCCGCTGACTCGACCGAAATTCGCGTTTTCCGGGACCTCCGTACCTCCGACACGGGGCCAAGGACACCCGAACGGAGCACCCGTGGACCGACAGAATGGACGCGTGGGCACGGGCCGGGCGCGGAGACTCTGACGTGCAACTCGTGCTCGCCGCGCAGCCGGACGCCGTTCCGAAGGCCCGACGCTTCGCGGCGGAGGTCACGCGCGACCTGCCGGACTTCCAGGACGGCGTCGAGCTCGTCGTCACCGAACTCGTCACCAACGCGGTGCTGCACGCGGCCGGGCCGGTGGTGCTCCAGCTCCGGACGGACGGGGAGGCGGTCCGCGTCGAGGTCACCGACGGCGGCGGGTCGTTCGCGCTGACGCCGCGGGACCTGCCGATGGGCATGACCGGCCGCGGGCTCGGTCTCGTCGCCGCCTACGCCTCCGCCTGGGGCATCGCGCCCGTCGACGGCGGCAAGACGGTCTGGGTCGAACTGCGGCCGGACCCCCACGACGTGGCCCCGATCGCGATCGACGACGGCGCGTTCGACTGGCCCGACGACGAGCTCGAGTCGCCCATCGAGGTGCGGATCCCCGGGGTCCGCGCCGATCTCGTGCTCGCGGTGCGGGCGCACACCGACGGGCTCGTGCGCGACCTGCAGCTCGCGCTGGCCGCCGGGTCGTTCGAACCGTCGACGGTCGAGATCGTCCAGCGGCTCCTCGACGACCTGACGCTGGTGGTGGCGGAGTACCGCGACGAGACGGCGCGCCAGGCCGCGAACGCCGACGGCTCCTTCACCCTCGTCCTGCACGCGACGCCCGACTCCATCGCGAAGGCGCACCGTCACCTCGAGGCCCTCGACGAGGCCGACCGGTTCGCGCGTTCCGCCCAGTTGCTCAGTCCTCCGGCCCCGGCGGTGCTGCGGGTCTTCCGCCGTTGGCTGGGGGAGTCGGTGATCCACGCCGTCCGAGCGCAGATCGAGCCGGAGCCGATGCCGGTACAGCTCTCCTTCGAGGCGGCGCTGGCGAAGGAGGTCTCCCGTCTGGCGAGCCTCTCCGAGGCCGCCGAACGGCTCTCGGCCCTGCAACGCGTGACCGGTGCGCTCGCCCACGCCCACAGCCTCTCCGACATCGCGCGGACCGTGACGATGGAGGCCGCGGCGGAACTGCACGCGCTCTCTGCCCGCGCGTACCTGCTGCGCGGGGACCGGCTTCAGGTGCTGGCCGTCGGGGGAGACGTGCCCGGCTGGGTGCCGGACTTCGACGAGATCCCGCTCGACTCCCACCTGCCCGCCGCGGAGGTCGTGCGCACCGGCCGACCGCTGGTTCTACGCGGACACGCACAACTGACGGACCGTTTCCCGGCGCTGGCCGCTGTCTACGAGGACGAGCGCGCCGTCCACCTCGCGCCGCTGATCGTCGACTCCCGTTGCATCGGCGTCCTCGGACTCACCTTTCCGCTGCTCGGCGTCGACGACGCCACGCAGAACGACTTCGTCGCCACGCTCGCCGACACCTTGGCGCAGGCCCTGGACCGTGCGCTCGTCATCGAACGCCTCGCCGAGACGAACGCCGCCCTCAACGCCGCGAACGACCGGCTGACCTTCCTGGCCGACGCGTCGGCGGCGCTGTCCGGCAGCCTGGACTACCAGGAGACCGTCGACGCGATCGTCAACTACATGGTCCCCCGGCTCGCGGACTGGTGCTTCATCCAGCTGCTCAATGAGGACGGCCAGCTCCACACGGTGGCGCTCTCCCACGTCGACCCTGACCGCGTCGCCTGGGCGCACGAGGTCGGGCGTCGGTACCCGACGCGCATGGACGCGGCGTTCGGTGCCGCGAACGTCGTCCGCACCGGTCGTTCGGAGCTGTACGCGGAACTGCCCACCGAGCTCATCGAGTCGGCGGTCGAGGACGACGAGCACCGCGAGATCATCCGCGAGTTCGCGCTCTCCAGTGCTCTCGTCGTGCCGCTGGCCGCCGACGACGAGGTCCTCGGGGCGCTCACCCTGACGTTCGCGGAGTCGGGCCGCCGGTACGCCCCCGCCGACGTCGCGTTCGCCGAGGACGTGGCCCGGCGCGCGGCGCTCGCGTTGCGGTCCGCGGTGACGTACCGCGCCCAGACCGGGCGGCTCGCCGAGGTCCAACGGGTCGCCGACGCGGCGCAACGCGCGATCCTCGCGCCGCCGCCCGCGCGGCTCGGGCCCCTCGCCCTCGCCGCCCGGTACGTGGCCGCCGCCGCGGAGGCCCAGGTCGGCGGCGACTTCTACGAGGTCGTCTCCGGCGGCACCGGCGCGCGGCTGCTGATCGGCGACGTCCGGGGCAAGGGCCTGGCTGCGGTGCGAACGGCGACGCTGGTGCTCGGCGAGTTCCGCGCCGCCCGCCGCGACGACAGCTTGCCTGAGGTGGCGGCGCGGCTCGACCGGCGGATGCGGCCGTACCTGGAGGACGAGGACTTCGTCACCGCTCTGATCGCCGACATCCACGACGACGGCCGCGTCGAGCTCGTGTCGTGCGGTCATCCGCCGCCCTTGGTGCTGACGTCGGGTCAGATCGTCGAACTGACCGTGTCCGCCGACCTGCCACTGGGCCTCGGCGCCGAGCCGGAGGTCACGCACTCCCAGTTGGGGTCCGGCGATCGTCTCCTGCTCTACACCGACGGCGCGATCGAGGCCCGCGACGCCCGGCGCCGCTTCATCGAGCTCGCTTCGGTGCTGCAGCCCGGCCTGGACCAGGACCCGGCGGGTCTGCTCGAGACCGTCGTCTCGGGCCTGCACCGACGCGTGGGCCAGGAGCGGCTGAACGACGACCTGGCCCTGCTGGTCGCCGAGTACCGGGGGACGGGCCCGGCGTAACGTCGCGTGCATGAGCAACGCGATGGGCTTCGACGCGGCCACCTCCCGGCGGATCGAGGCCGCCTACACGAGTTCCGAGCTGATCGCCCAGCGCCGGGCGACCCTCGACCTGCTGGCGCTGCGGCCCGGCGAGGTCGTGCTGGACGTCGGGTCGGGCCCGGGGTTCCTCGCCGCCGAGATGGCCGCGGCCGTCGGGCCGACCGGGCGCGTCCTCGCCGTGGACCCGAGCGACACGATGCGGGCGCTCGCGCGCAGCCGCGAGTTGCCGCCGAACTCCGGCGCCGTCGAGCACCTCGCCGGGGACGCGACCGCGCTACCCACGCCCGACGCGTCGGTCGATGTCGTGGTCTCGACGCAGGTCCTGGAGTACGTCGCCGACGTCCCGGCCGCGCTCGCCGAGGCGCGCCGCGTGCTGCGCCCGGGTGGACGGGTGCACGTCCTCGACACCGACTGGGACTCCCTCGTCTGGCGCAGCGCCGACCCGGAGCGAGCGCGCCGGATCCTCACCGCGTGGGACGCCCACCTCGTCGACCCGTACCTGCCGCGCCGGCTCCCGCAGCTGCTGCGCGCGGCCGGGTTCGCCGAGCCGGAGGTGCGCGTCCTCCCCCTGGTTCGCGCCGGGTGGGACGAGAACTCGTTCGCCGCAGGCCTGCTCGGGCTGGTCGAGGCGTTCGTCCCGGGCCGGGACGGCCTGACCACGGAGGACGTGGCCGCCTGGACCGCGGAGGTGCGCGGACTCGGCCCGGACGCCTTCTTCAGTCTCAACCGCTACCTGTTCCTCGCCACCCGGCGGGATTGACGTCGAATTCCGGGGAATACCCCCCAGTGGTACCGTCTTGTACGAGGTACCCGCAGGGGGTATCCGAACGGAGGCGATCGTGAGCACCAGCGAGTACACCGTCAAGGGCATGACCTGTGGCCACTGCGTCAGCGCGGTGACCGAGGAACTCACCAAGCTCCCCGGCGTCTCCGACGTGCAGGTCGACCTCGCGTCGGGTCGCGTGACGGTCCAGTCCGAGGCTCCGCTCGCCGAGCAGGACGTCGTGGCCGCGGTCGACGAGGCCGGCTATGAGGTCGTGACGGCGTGACGCACGGCTACGCCCACGCCAAGGACGAGCACCTCCGCCGACTGCGGCGCATCGAGGGCCAGGTCCGGGGCCTGCAGCGCATGGTGGAGGAGGACAAGTACTGCATCGACATCCTCACCCAGGTGTCGGCCGCGACCCGCGCACTGCAGTCGTTCTCCCTGGCTCTGCTGGAGGAGCACCTCGCCGGGTGCGTCGTCGACGCCGCCCAGCGCGGTGGCCCCGACGCCGACGCGAAGGTGCGCGAGGCGTCCGAGGCGATCGCCCGCCTCGTTCGGTCCTAGGAATTCCGGAGCATCCGTCATGAACACACCCGTCAAACTCGGCGCCTACGTGCTCGGCCTGTGCGGCGTCTTCGGCGCCGCCGCCGGCGTCGGCGCCGCGGTCGGGCCGGTGGGCTCGGAGCCGGTGTCCCACACCGTCGCGCACGGCGACCCGTCGCCGGCGCCGGCCGCGGAGCATGGCGCCGCTCACGCGCCCGGTGGGCTGCAGATCTCGGAGGCCGGGTACACCCTCGAGGTCGCGCGGGAACTGGCGGCCGGTGCGGCCGTCACGGTCTCGCTGCGGATCCTCGGACCTGACGGCGCTCCGCTCACGGACTACGAGGTCGTGCACGACAAGGAGTTGCATCTGATCGCGGTCCGCCGTGATCTGACGGGTTTTCAGCATGTTCACCCGACGCGAGCGGCGGACGGAACCTGGTCGGTCCCGCTCGACCTCTCCGCCGGGACCTGGCGCCTGTTCGCCGACTTCGACCCCGCCGGCCCCGCCGCGGCGCTGGTGCTGGGAGCGGACGTCGCGGTCGCGGGTGACTACGCGCCGGCCGCGTTGCCGCCGCCCCGCCTGCGCACGAAGGTCGACGGCTACACCGTCACCCTCGACGGCACGCTCGTCGCGGGGCAGGCGGGCCCGCTGCGGTTCTCCGTCAGCCGCGACGGCACCGAGGTGACCGACCTGCAGCCGTACCTGGGCGCGTACGGCCACCTCGTCGCCCTGCGGGCCGGGGACCTCGCGTACCTGCACGTCCACCCCGAGAGCACCACATCCGCCGGACCCGTCACCTTCGTGGCCACCGCCCCCTCCGCCGGGGACTACCGGCTGTTCCTCGACTTCCGGCACGGCGGTGTCGTCCGCACCGCGGCGTTCACCGTGAGGGTCGCGCCCGGCCCCGCGGAGGACAGTTCCGGCGAGCACGCCGACGACGACCACGCGCACTGAGAATCGCTGACAGGACATGACGATGAGCACCGCGAAGCAGAGCACGAGCCCCCCGGCGTCCGCCGAGGGCCAGGTCGAGCTGGCGATCGGCGGCATGACCTGCGCGTCGTGCGCCGCGCGCATCGAGAAGAAGCTGAACAAGCTCGAGGGCGTCACCGCGACGGTCAACTACGCCACCGAGAAGGCCAAGGTCAGCTGGACCGGCGAGATCGCGCCCGAGGACCTGGTGGCCGTCGTCGAGAAGGCCGGCTACACCGCGAAGCTGCCGGAGCCGCCGGCGGCCGAGGGCGGCGAGGTCGTCCTTGAGCCCGACGCCGACGTGGAGCTCCGCAGCCGCCGGCAGCGCCTGCTGGTCTCGACCGCGCTGACGATCCCCGTCGTCGCGATGGCGATGATCCCGGCGCTGCAGTTCACGAACTGGCAGTGGCTGTCGCTGACGTTGGCCGCGCCCGTGGTGGTGTGGGGCGCGTGGCCGTTCCACAAGGCCGCGTGGACGAACCTGCGCCACGGCACGTCGACGATGGACACCCTGATCTCGATGGGCACACTCGCCGCGTTCGCGTGGTCGATCTACGCCCTGTTCTGGGGGACCGCCGGCGAGCCCGGCATGAAGCACGGCTTCGAGTTCACCGTCGAGCGCACCGACGGCTCCGGGAACATCTACTTCGAGGCCGCGGCCGGCGTCACGACGTTCATCCTGGCCGGGCGGTACTTCGAGGCCCGCGCGAAGCGGCAGGCGGGAGCGGCGCTGCGCGCCCTGCTCGAGCTCGGCGCGAAGGAGGTCTCGCTGCTGCGCGACGGCCGCGAGCAGCGGATCCCGATCGGGCAACTGGTCGTCGGTGACGAGTTCGTCGTCCGCCCCGGCGAGAAGATCGCGACCGACGGCGTCGTGACAGAGGGTTCCTCGGCCGTGGACGCCTCCATGCTGACGGGCGAGTCCGTGCCCGTGGAGGTCGGACCGGGCGACGTCGTCGTCGGCGCGACCGTCAACGCGGGCGGCCGGCTCGTGGTTCGTGCGACGCGGATCGGCGCGGACACCCAGCTCGCGCAGATGGCGCGCATGGTCGAGGACGCGCAGAACGGCAAGGCCGAGGCCCAGCGCCTCGCCGACCGGATCTCGGGCATCTTCGTCCCGGTCGTGATCGCTCTCGCCGTCGCGACCTTCGGCTTCTGGCTCGGGACGGGTGACGGGGTGTCACCCGCGTTCACCGCCGCCGTCGCAGTGCTGATCATCGCCTGCCCGTGCGCCCTCGGGCTCGCGACGCCGACCGCGCTGATGGTCGGCACCGGCCGCGGGGCCCAGCTCGGCATCCTCATCAAGGGGCCCGAGGTCCTGGAGAACACACGCCGCGTCGACACCGTCGTCCTCGACAAGACCGGCACCGTGACCACGGGACGGATGAGCCTGCTCGACGTCGTCGTCGCGACGGGGGAGAGCCGCGCGCAGGTGCTCGCGTTCGCGGGCGCGCTGGAGCAGGCCTCCGAGCACCCGATCGCGCAGGCGATCGCGGCCGGCGCGCTCGCCGAGGTCGGCGACCTGCCCTCGGTGCAGCAGTTCACCAACGTCGAGGGCCTCGGCGTGCAGGGCATGGTCGACGGGCACTCCGTCGTCGTCGGTCGGCCGCGCCTGCTCGCCGACTGGGCGCAGCACCTGACCCCGGAGCTGGAGCGCGCCCGCGCCGCCGCGCAGGAGAGCGGCCGCACCGTCGTCGCCGTCGGTTGGGACGGCGCCCCGCGCGGACTGCTCGTCGTCGCCGACGCGGTCAAGGAGACCTCCGCCGAGGCCGTCACCCAGCTCCGCGAACTCGGCCTGACCCCGGTGCTCCTGACCGGTGACAACGCCGTCGTCGCCCGCTCCGTCGCGGCGCAGGTCGGGATCGACGAGGTCATCGCCGAGGTCCTTCCCGCGGAGAAGGTCGACGTCGTCCGCCGGCTCCAGAGCGAGGGCCGCACGGTCGCGATGGTCGGCGACGGCGTCAACGACGCCCCCGCCCTCGCCCAGGCCGACCTCGGCCTCGCGATGGGCACCGGCACCGACGTCGCGATCGAGGCCGGGGACCTGACCCTGGTCCGGGGCGACCTCCGCGCCGCCGCCGACGCGATCCGCCTCTCCCGCCGCACCCTCGCGACGATCAAGGGGAACCTGTTCTGGGCCTTCGCCTACAACGTCGCCGCCCTCCCCCTCGCCGCCTCCGGGCTGCTGAACCCGATGATCGCCGGCGCCGCCATGGCCCTGTCCTCGGTCTTCGTGGTCTCCAACAGCCTCCGGCTCCGCCGCTTCCGCCCCCTCAACGCCTCCTGAGCCCCGCCCTGTCAACAAAGGGTGACACCCCTTACTGCGCAGTAAGGGGTGTCACCCCTTCTTCGCAGGGGCAGCAGGGGCAGCGGGGTAGTAACGGGGGTCTCGCCCCAACGGAGCCGCGCCGGGGTTGGGGAGGACCGGCCGGGGGCAGATCCGCGCCATGGAAACCACTGCCGGTCTGCCGTTCCCGCTCGGTGCCACGCCGGGGCCCGGGGGGACGAACTTCGCCGTTGCCTCGGAGGTGGCGGACTCGGTCGAGATCTGCCTGTTCGACGAGGGCGGGGGTGAGACCCGGGTCGAGCTGCCGGAGCGGACGGCCCACGTCTTCCACGGCTTCCTCCCCGGCGTCGGACCCGGGCAGCGGTACGGGCTCCGGGTGCATGGGCCGTGGGACCCGGCGAACGGGCTCCGGTGCAACCCCCACAAGCTGCTGCTCGACCCCCACGCCACCGCCGTGGACGGGGACGTCGTCTGGGGCGAGGCGGTCTTCGGCCACACCTTCGACGACCCGGGCCGCCGGAACGACGAGGACTCCGCGGCCTCGATGCCCAAGTGCGTCGTCACCGACCGGGCCTTCGACTGGGGCGACGACGCCCCGCCGCGGATCCCGCTGGCGGAGTCGGTGATCTACGAGACCCACGTCAAGGGCATCTCGGCGCGGCACCCGGACGTGCCGAAGGAGATCGCCGGCACCTACGCCGGGCTCGCGCACCCGGCGATCGTCGACTACCTCACCGACCTCGGTGTGACGGCAGTCGAGGTGCTGCCGGTGCACCAGTTCGTCCAGGACAGCCACCTGCTGGAGAAGGGGCTCCGGAACTACTGGGGCTACAACAGCATCGGCTTCCTCGCCCCGCACGGGGAGTACAGCTCGGCGGGCACGGCCGGCGGGCAGGTGAACGAGTTCAAGGAGATGGTGAAGGCCCTGCACGCCGCGGGCCTCGAGGTGATCCTCGACGTCGTCTACAACCACACCGCCGAGGGCAACCACCTCGGCCCGACGCTCTCGCTCAAGGGCATCGACAACCCGTCGTACTACCGCCTCGTCGAGGGCGATGCCGCACACTACTTCGACACCACCGGCACGGGGAACAGCGTCAACGTCGGGCACCCGATCCCGCTCCGGCTGATCCTGGACTCCCTGCGCTACTGGGTCACCGAGATGCACGTCGACGGGTTCCGCTTCGACCTCGCGACGACCCTGACCCGCCAGGACGGCCGCGAGGACATCCACTCCGCGTTCCTCAACCTCGTCCACCAGGACCCGGTCCTCGCGCCGGTGAAGCTCATCGCCGAACCGTGGGACATCGCGGGTTACCAGGTCGGCGGGTTCCCCGCCCGATGGGCCGAGTGGAACGGCAAGTACCGCGACTCGGTCCGCGACTTCTGGCGGGGCGCCGACGGCGAGCTCGGCGAGTTCGGCCTGCGCCTGACCGGCAGCGGCGACATCTACTCCAGCGACCTGCGGACGCCCACCGCGAGCGTCAACTTCGTCACCGCGCACGACGGGTTCACCCTCGCCGACCTCACGGCCTACAACGACAAGCACAACGAGGCCAACGGCGAGGACAACAACGACGGCGAGTCCCACAACCGCTCGTGGAACTGCGGCGCTGAGGGCGACACCGACGACGCCGACATCCTCGAGCTGCGTGAGCGCATGCGCCGCAATTTGCTCGGAACACTGCTGCTCTCCGCCGGGGTGCCGATGATCCTCGGCGGCGACGAGATGGGCCGCACCCAGGGCGGGAACAACAACGCCTACTGCCAGGACAACGAGATCTCCTGGTACGACTGGGACAACGTCGACGAGCACCTGCTCGCGTTCACCAAGACCGCGATCGCGCTGCGCCGCGACCACCCGGCCCTGCGTCCCCGCGAGTACCTGCGCACCCCGGAGGGCGGGGTCGCGCAGATGGTCCTCTACCGGCCCGACGGCAAACAGATGCAGGCCGAGGACTGGCAGAACCCGATCGCAAAGACCCTCGCGGTCGCGCTCGACGGCCGCCTCATCGAGGACGCCGACGGCGAGACCACCCGCGACCGCCTGCTGCTCCTCATCAACGCCCACTTCGAACCGGTGGAGTTCACGATCCCCACCGGCCGCGGCTCCTGGCGGGTCGTGCTCACCACGGACGACCCCGACCCGATCGATCCCCTCAGCGCGGGCGACGTCATCGCCGTCCGGGACCGCTCACTGCTCCTGCTGCACAGCGACTGAGCTCCGTCAGGCGTAGAGCGCCTCGATGCGATCGGCGTAGAGCTCGTGGGCACGACCCCGTGACGACATCGCGGCCGTCGCGATCCGCGTCCCGTCGGCCTGAACGATCCTTCGATGTGACCGGGTCGACCGTCGTTTCCGGCCCCTTTTCATTTTTCTGAACTAGAATCAGATGTAATGCTGAGGAGGGAAAAATGGCTGACCAGCAGCGTTACATCACCGTCGGAGTCGATGGTTCGGAAGGGGGCCGTCGGGCCCTGTCCTGGGCGATCCGGCACGCGGTCGCCGTCGGCGCGGACGTTCAGGTCGTCACCGCCTGGTCGTGGGACGGGATGGCCTTCGCCGCCGGCAACACCGGTGGCCCGCACGAGGCGCGCGCCTACGCCGAGAAGATCCAGCGCACCGACATCGACAAGGTGCTCAGCGAGATCGACGGCCCGGTGCCGGTGATCACGACGCGGGTCGTGGAGGGACACCCGACGGCGGTGCTCGTCGCGGCCTCGAAGGGCTCGGAGCTGCTCGTGCTCGGCAGCAACGGCCGCGGCTTCCTCGCCTCCACGCTGTTCGGCTCGGTGAGCGAGTCCGTCGTCCGCCGGGGCAGCACCCCCGTCCTCGTGGTGCCCGCGCTGGCGCGCGTGGCTGTTGCCGCCTGACCTTCGCGCGTAACGTCAGCGGGACCGAGCGCTATGGCGCGCGATTCCGCTGACGTTGCGGGGTACGGAGGAGACGTGGGCGAGCACACGTTGACTCTTGGACCACCGGACCCGGTGGACGCGCTGGCGGCTGACGGCTCCTACGTCCGGATCCGGCCGGCCGGGCCGGGGGACACCGACGCGCTCGTCGAGCTGCACGACCAGGCCTCGGCCCGGTCGCGCTACCTGCGGTTCTTCACCAACGACGCGAACGCCGGTCGCCGCTTCGTCACGCACCTGATGGCACCGCCGGCCGCGGGGGAGCAGCCGCCGGTCGTCCTGCTCGCCGAGCGCAGCGGGGCCGTGGTCGCGATGGGCGCTTACCTGCCCTCGTCGGCGGTCGAGGCCGAGGTCGCGTTCCTGGTCGCGGACTCCTGCCACGGCCTCGGCCTCGGGACGCTGCTGTTGGAGCAGCTCGCCGCCGTCGCCCGCGAGCGCGGCATCCGGCGGTTCCGGGCCGAGGTGCTGCTGGAGAACCGGGCGATGGTCGGGGTGCTGGTCGACTCCGGGTTCGCCGAGCGCAGCGAGCCCGACGGGCCGACGACGTCGATTCTCCTCGACACCGCCCTCGACGACCGGGCGCTGCGCCGCATCCTCGACCGCGAGCGCATGGCCGAGAACCGGTCGCTGGACCGTCTGCTCGCCCCGCGCAGCGTCGCGGTCGTGGGGGCCGGGCGGCTCGAAGGTCCGGGTCACCGCGTCGTCCGCAACCTGCTCGCCGCCGGCTTCACCGGCTCCGTGCACCCGGTGAACCCGACGGCCCGCGCGGTGCGCGGCGTGCCCGCGGTCGCGAAGATCGGGGACATCTCGCCGCCGGTGGACCTTGCCGTGATCGCGGTCCCCGCGCCCGCGGTGCTCGACGTCGTCGCCGAGTGCGGCCAGGCCGGGGTCGCCGCGGTGCTCGTGATCTCCGCCGGGTTCGCCGAGGCCGGGCCCGAGGGCCGGCAGGCCGAGGCCGAGCTGCTCTCGGTCGTCCGCCGCTACGGGATGCGCCTGGTCGGGCCGAACTGCCTCGGCGTCGTGAACACCGGCCCTGACGTGCGGCTCAACGCGTCGTTCGGACTCGAGATGCCGCCGCCCGGGGGGCTGTGTCTGGCCTCGCAGTCCGGGGCCGTCGGGATCGCCGTGCTCGACGCGGCGAGCCGCAACGGGCTCGGCGTCGCGGAGTTCGTCTCGCTCGGCAACAAGGCCGACGTCTCCGGCAACGACCTGCTGCTGGAGTGGTGGCGCGACCCGCGGGCCGACGTCATCGGTCTGTACCTGGAGTCCTTCGGCAACCCGCGTCGCTTCGCCCGTATCGCGCGGCTGGTCGCATCGGACAAGCCCGTGCTCGTCGTCAAGGGCGGCCGGTCGAGCCGGGGCAGTCGGGCCGGGGCATCCCACACCGCGGCCGCGGCGACGCCGGACCGCGTGCTCGACGCCCTCTGTGCCTCGGCCGGCGTCGTGCGGTTGGACTCGCTGCCCGAACTGCTCGACGTCGCGCGCCTGCTCGCCGGGCGCCCGCTGCCGCAGGGGTCGCGGCTCGCCGTCCTCGGGAACGCCGGTGGCGGCGGGGTGCTTGCGGCCGACGTGGCGTCCGCGGCCGGCCTCGAGGTGCCCCCGCTGACGGCGCCGACGATCGAGGCGTTGCGGGCCCTCGGCCCGGTCGACACCGACGGCAACCCGCTCGATCTCGGCGCGACGGCGTCCGCGGCGGCGCTCGCCGAGGCCCTGCGCATCGTCGCCGGGTCCGGGGAGGTCGATCTGGTGGTCGCGGTCGTGGCCTCCACCGGCGACAACGACGCCCCGGGCGCCCTCGACGCCATCGCCCGCGCGGCCGCGGAATGCCCCGAGGTGCCGGTGACCGTCGTCGCGCTCGGCGCGGTGACCGGCCCGCAGCGCATCGAGACCGATGGCGTCCGCATCCCGATCTTCGAGTTCCCCGAGACGGCTGTGCGCGCGCTCGGGCACGTCGCCCGGTACGCGGCCTGGCGCCGGCGGCCACAGGGTGAGGTGCCCCAGTTGGCCGGCGTCGACCTCGCCGCCGCCCGCACGCTGCTCGACGAGTTCCTGGGCGCGAACAACCAGGGCGGGTGGCTCCCGCCGGTCGAGGCCGCGACGTTCCTGCGCGCGATCGGCATCGACGTCGCGCCCGGCGTCGTCGTCACCGACCCCGACGCGGCCGAGGCGGCGGCGACGCAGCTCGAGTACCCCGTCGTCCTGAAGAGTGCGGTCCCCGACCTCGTGCACAAGACCGACCGGGGCGCGGTGCGCACCGACCTGCGCGCCCCGTGGGAGGTCCGCGCCGCCTACGCGGCGGTCGTGCGCGCGGCGGAGGATCCGCGCGTCCTCGTGCAGCCGCTCGTGACGGGTACGGAACTGCTGATCGGCCTCGCCCGCGACCCGGACTTCGGCCCGGTCGTCGCCGCCGGCAGCGGTGGCGTCCTCACCGACCTCGTCGGCGACCGGGTGTACCGGGGCCTGCCGCTCACCGACGTCGACGCGACGGAGATGATCGCCGGGCCGCGGATCGCCCGGCTGCTCGCCGGGTACCGTGGCGCGCCGCCCGTCGCCATCCCCGCGGTGACCGACGTGCTGCACCGGGTCGCGGTGCTGGCCGAACGCTTCCCGGAGATCGCCGAGCTCGACCTCAACCCGGTCATGACCGGACCCGACGGCGCGACCGTGGTCGACGCGCGGATCCGCGTCATCCCCGCCGGCCCCGAGCCCGACCCCTACCGCCGGCGCCTCTCGCCCGCCCGCTGACCCGACAGGAGACCCGATGCCCGACGAGCGTTCCTGCCCCACCCTGCTCGTCGCCGGCGACGGCGCCGCGGCCTACGACCTCGGCGACGGGCATCCGATGCGCGCGGTGCGGGCGGCGCTCGCGGTCGAGCTCGCGCGGGCGCTCGGGGTCGCGGAACGCGCCGGCTGGACCGAGGTCGTCGCCCCGCCCGCCGCCGACGAGCAGCTGCGGCTCGTGCACACCGAGACCTACGTCGCGCTCGTGCGGCAGGCCGAGCGGTTGCCGGAGGCGATCCTCGCCGGGTTCGGGCTCGGCACCGAGGACACCCCGGTGATCCCGGGTCTGCACCAGGCCGCGGCTGCGGTGGCCGGCGCGACGATCGCGGCCTGCGAGGCCGTGTGGTCCGGAAAGACGCGGCACGCGGTCAACCTCGCGGGCGGCCTCCACCACGCGATGCCCGGCCACGCCAGCGGCTTCTGCGTCTACAACGACGCGGCCATCGGCATCGCGACGCTGCTCGCCGCCGGTGCGCGCCGCGTCGCGTACGTCGACCTCGACGCGCATCACGGCGACGGCGTCGAGAGGTGCTTCGTCGACGACCCCCGCGTGCTCACGATCTCACTGCACCAGGACGGGCGGACGCTGTTCCCCGGCACCGGGGCGGCCCACGACACCGGCGGCGACACGGCGCCCGGCAGTGCGGTGAACGTCGCGCTCCCGCCCGGGACCGACGACGCCGGCTGGCTGCGCGCCTTCCACGCCGTGGTGCCCGAGCGGATCCGCGCGTTCGGCCCCGACGTGATCGTCACCCAGTGCGGGTGCGACGCCCACCGCAACGACCCGCTCTCGGACCTGCAGATCTCGGTCGAGGGCTTCACGGTCGCGTACGAGGCGATGCACGAGCTCGCCCACGAGACGAGCGCCGGCCGTTGGGTCGTCCTCGGCGGCGGGGGGTACGACCTCGGCGACGCGGTCCCGCGGTCGTGGGCCCAGCTGCTCGCGGTCGTCAGCGGTTCGTCGGTGGCCCCGGACACGGAGCTTCCCGCGGACTGGCGCGCGCACTCGGAGACCCTCGTCGGCCGCGCGGCCCCGACCGTCCTCGGCGACGGCGCGGAGACAACCTGGCGGGACTGGGAGTCCGGCGCCGACCCCGAGCACGCCCTCGACGCCGCGATCCTGCAGACCAAGGCCGCCCACCGCAACGCGGGGATCGTGCCGATGGTCGGCGAGTTGTTCTGACGAGACGTCACGTGCGTCCGCCGCCCCGTCTGCCCGACGTCCTGCGCCCGCTGGTGCGGGAGACGGTCAACCGCCACCAGCTCCGGACGGCCGGCCGCCCCGGCGCCCGGGCGGCGCTGATCCGGCACCGCGGCCGCCGGTCCGGCCGGACCTACGAGACCCCCGTGACCCCGACCCTCACCGACGACGGCTTCCTCATCGCCCTCCCCTTCGGCGACCGCGCGGACTGGGTCCGCAACGTCCTCGCCGCCGGCGAGGCGACGCTGGTCCGCGAGGGCGTCGAGCACGCGGTCCGGGACCCGGAGGTGGTCCCGATGGCGGACGTCGCGGACTGCTTCGACCCCGGCGACCAGCGCGCCCACCGCCGCTTCGGCGTCACCCTCGCCCTCCGCCTGCGGACCCGTTGAACAAGGGGTGTCACCCCTTATCAACGAACGGGCGGGCGATGCGGCCGGGCGGGGGAGCGGGGAAGGCGTCGGGGTGCAGCGCCCAGGCGAGGGCCTCGATGCCGTCGACGAGGCCGGGGCCGGCCTGGACGACGTAGTTCGCGGAGTCGATCGCGACGATCGGGAGGCCGGGGAGTCGCTCGGCGACCGCGGCGCTCTGCTCGACCGCGGCGTCGAGGCCGAAGCCGCACGGCGCGACCACGACGACGTCGGCCGCGGGCAGGTCCTCCCACGGGATGCTGACGCTGCGGCCGCCGTCGATCGAGCCGACCGGAATCCCCCCGGCGTGCCGGACGAACTCGGGAACCCAGTGCCCGGGCAGGAACGGCGGGTCGGTCCACTCCAAAACGAGGACCCGCGGCCGCGGCCGGTCGCCGACGCCGTGGGAGACGACGTCGACGCGGCGCCGCAGGGACCACGCGAGTTCGCGGCCGACCTGCGGGACCCCCGCCGCGGCGGCGACGGTCTCGACGTCGAAGAAGACGTCGGAGAGGTAGCGCGGGTCGAGGGAGACGACCGCGGCGTCGGTGCCGATCGCGCGGCACGCGTCCTCGACGGTCCCGGCCGGGAGCGCGCACACCCGGCACAGGTCCTGAGTGAGGATCAGATCCGGTTTCAGCGCGGCGAGCGCGACCCGGTCCAGTTCGTACATCGGCAGCCCGGCCGCCGTTCGGTCGCGGACCCACGCGTCGATCTCGGCGGGACTGAGCCCGTCCGGGATCGCGGTGTCGACCACGACCGGCACCCGGTCGCGCAGCGAGCACTCGAACGTCACTGCGACCAGGTCGTCCGCAAGGCCCAGCGCCCGGACGATCTCGGTCGCCGCGGGCAGCAACGACGCGATCCGGGGCATGTCCCCAGGGTAGGCAGTGATCAGTCGTCGGGTTCGTCGGTGTGCTCGGCGTGCGCGGAGTGCTCGGCGTACCAGCCCGCGTAGGGGGTGTTCTTCGCGAGATGCCGGTTCCAGTCCGGCGCCCTGTCGGTCCACCACACCGGCCCACGCTCGCCGAGGGCGCGCTTGGCGGCGTCGACCTGCTCCCGGGCCTGTGCGCGGGCCTTCTCGTCGCCGGCCCGCATCGCGGCCTGTTTCGCCCGGCGGGCCGCCATCAGGTCGGAGACCAGGCGCTCGCGGGCGTCCTCGGACAGCGCCGGGTTCGACCGCCGCCACAGCCGTCCGCGGACGACCACGTACCGGTCGTCCGGGGTCACGAGCGGCTCGGTCATGGTGAGGAACTGCCGCAGCACGGGCCGTTCATGCCGGCACGATTCCGGGCGCGGAGGGGCGGACGCCGCGCCGCGGGGGAAGAAACCGGTCCGAACCGGCATTGTTGACCCCCGTGGCGAACCCCTCGACCTCAGGAGAGTCCACGGGCCGGGCGATGGTGGCCCGCATCGCGGCTCCGTTGCGCCGGTACCTCGACACCGAGGCCGGTAGCGCGGGCCTGCTGCTGCTCGCGACCCTCGCGGCGCTGGCCTGGGCGAACTCACCCTGGCCGGACAGCTACGACCGGTTCTGGCACACCGAACTGTCGATCACCCTCGACACCCACACGCTGAACCTCGACCTCAAGCACTGGGTCAACGACGGCCTGATGGTGTTCTTCTTCCTCGTCGTCGGTCTGGAGGTCAAACGCGAGCTCGCGATGGGCGAGCTGACGGACCGTCGCCGCGCCGCCGTCCCGCTCGCCGCCGCCCTGTTCGGGCTGGTGGCACCCGCGGTGCTGTTCCTCGCGATCAACCCCTCCGGCGAGGCGGCGTCGGCGTGGGGTGTCGTGATCTCGACCGACACGGCGTTCCTGCTCGGGGTGCTCGCCCTCGTCGGATCGCACGTCCCGACCGGGTTGCGGTTGTTCCTGCTGACCCTCGCCGTCGCCGACGACATCGGCGCGCTGACGATCATCGCGCTCTTCTACACCGAGGACCTCGACCTCGTCGCGCTCGCGCTCGCGGCGCTCGGGATCGCCGCGATGCTGTTCCTCCGCTACCTGCACGTGTGGCGCGGGCCGGCGTACTTCGTCCTCGCGATCGGGGTGTGGATCGCGATGTACGAGTCCGGGGTGCACCCGACCCTGGCCGGCGTCGTCATCGCGATGTTCACGCCCGCCTACCCGGCCCGCCGTGAGCAGGTCGAGGAGGCGGAGCGCCTGACCCGCGCGTTCCGACAGTCACCGAACCCGGAGTACGCCCGCGCGGCACGGCTGAGCATCGAGCGCTCGGTCTCGCTGAACGAGCGCATGACGCGGCTGTACCACCCGTGGACGAGCTACGTGATCGTCCCGATCTTCGCCCTCGCCAACGCCGGCGTCCGTCTCGACGGCGACACGATCAGCGACGCCTCGACCTCGCCCGTGACGATCGGCATCGTCGTCGGCCTCGTGCTCGGCAAGCTGCTCGGCATCTGGGCCGGTGCGTACGCCGCCGTCCGCTGCCGCCTCGGGGAGTTCGCGCCGGGCATCACCGGCCTCGGCCTCGCCGCGGGTGCGGCGCTGTCGGGCATCGGGTTCACGATCTCGCTGTTCATCGTCGACCTCGCGCTCGACGACCCGCAGCTCGCCGACGAGGCGCGCATCGGTGTCCTCGCCGCCTCGGTGCTCGCGACCGTCCTCGGCTGGGGTCTGTTCCGCGTCGCGCAGGCGCGGCAGGGTGACATGCCCGGCCGGCCGCTCAAGCTCGACCCGCCCGTCGACCCCGCCCGCGACCACATCCGCGGGCCGCTCGACGCCCCGCTCACCCTGGTCGAGTACGGCGACTTCGAGTGCCCGTTCTGCAGCACCGCGACCGGCTCGGTGCACGAGCTGCAGGACCGCCTGGGCGACCGGCTGCGCTACGTCTTCCGGCACCTGCCCCTCGACGTCCATCCCCACGCCCCGCTCGCCGCCGAGGCCTCCGAGGCCGCCGCGGCGCAGGGCAAGTTCTGGGAGATGTACGACCGCCTCTACGAGCGGCAGGACCAGCTGACCGAGCGCGACCTGATCGTCCACGCCTACGAGCTCGGCCTCGACGTCGAGCGGTTCGCCCGCGAGCTGGTCGAGAGCAGGTACGCCCCGGTCGTCCGCGACCACGTCATCTCCGCCGAGGCCAGCGGCGTCGGCGGGACCCCGACCTTCTTCGTCAACGGGGTCCGCCACGTCGGCCCCTTCGACGCCGAGACCCTCGCCGCCCGCCTCCTCGAGACCGCCCCCGCCGCCTGACCCCCCGCAGTGGAGATGTCATCTCCACTGGATTGGGCCGTTCCCGTTGGAGATGTCATCTCCAGTGCAACCCGTCTGTGCACTGAAGATGACATCTCTTGTGCATCCCGCACTGCACTGGAGATGACATCTCCAGTGCACGGCGGGAGGTCAGGGGCGGCCGGGGGTGAACAGCTGGATCGACCCGACGGGGGAGAACCCGGCGCGGAGGAGGGCCCGCATGCTCGCGGCGTTGCCGGGGGCGCAGGCGGCGACGACGAGCTCCCCGGCGGGGACGGCGGCGAGGCCGGCGCGGACCAGGGCGGTGCCGCCGCCGGCGCCGCGGCGCGACTGATCGAGCTCGAAGCTCAGCTCGATCAGGCCGCCGATGCCGCGGGCGAGGACCACCACGGAGGTGTCGCTCGCGTCGGTCCGGCCGAGGACGCGGACGTCGTCCCGGACGCGCTGGGCGAACCCGACCCGGGGGTGTCCGGCGAGGTCCGGCCGCTCGATGAGGTGCCCGCCGGTGCCGCGGGCCTCCCAGGCGCCGGTCCCGACGCCGACGAACAGTGAGTCGAGGCTGTCGATCCAGCCGCCGTCCGCGAGGGCGGCGATCACGGCCGGGTGGTGCGCCCCGCCGAGACCGTCGACGCCGAGCTTGGTCAGCTCGTCGTCGGCGACCCGCTCGGAGATCGCGAGCACCGCGTGCCCGGTGAACGCGACGACGGCCTCGACCCCGTCGCGCCACGGCGGGACGCGCCGCCAGCCGGCGTCGGCAGTGGGGAACTCCCCGGCCGCCGCGGCGCGGATCAGTGTCGCCAGCGGGTGTTCACCCATCGTCAGCCTCGACGCAGCGGACTGTCGGGGCCGGAGACGAACGCGCGGTACGTCGCGAACGCTTCATCGACCTGACGAGGCGTCAGACCGTAGCGCTCCAGGGTGTAGTCGGGTGCGCCGGTGCGGCCCGGCGGGTGCGAACGCTCCCACGCGTCGACGGCGTCGAGCAGCGCGGGCGCGGGCTCGGTGCCGCGGCTGCGCAGGATGCGTTCCACGACAGCACCGACGTCGGAGCACGTCTCCGCGTAGTCGACGTCGAGCACCTGGGTCGCGTCGACCCGCTCCCGCTGCTCGATGTTCGCCTCCCAGCTCTGGGCACTCAGCAGGACGTTGCGGCCGATCTGGTCCAGCGTGACGTGGTCGGCGCCGTAGGCCCGGTGGAAGATCTCCTGCATGTGCGCGCTGGACGGCACTACCTGTTGCGGGTCCCGGTGGCAGTGCACGACGGTGGCACGGGGGAAAGTCTTGAGCAGCGTCTCGAGCGCCTGCAGGTGGATCGGCGCCTTGAGCACCCAGGGTCGCCCGCGGCGGCCGCCGTCCTGCCACTGCAGGTACTGCAGCGCGCGCTTGAGATCGGCGTAGGCGGGAGTCTGGTCCTGCTGCACGACCCAGTCGATGAACGAGTAACCGTGGCACACCCACGGCGTGCCGACGGTGCGGAAGCTGAGCTGGAGGAGCAGCACCTCCTCCTCCGGCTCGGTCGCCTCGACCGGGTGCACGGCCATCATGTCCGGGTGCTGCTCGCGCAGGACCGCGAGCTGCTGCTCGGTGACGGCGATGCGCGGGTCCGGGCCGGGGCCGGGGGGGCCCCACGGCGTCGGGAACAGGGCCTGCCAGAGCAGCAGCCGCTGGAAGTCCGGCACGACCGCGAGCGCGCGGTGCAGCTTCGTCGTCCCGGTCCGGGCCAGGCCGGTGATGACGATCGGGTCGTCGAGCTCCTCGTCGGCGATCTCCGGGTGTTCGGTGAACGCGGCCGCGATCGCGAGGCGGGTGCAGAGCAGCCGCGTCATGTCGGCGTCGAACGCGGCGGCCCAGGTCGCGTCGAGGGTGCCGGCCGAGTCCACGGCCTCGACGAGCTTCTCGAACGGCTCCCGGAACGCCGGGTCACCGAAGTCGCGCAGGCCGAGCAGGTCACCGGCCGCCGACATCAGGGCGGCCGCACGCAGGCTCGGCGTCATCGCTCCAGCACATCACACCAAGTCGGCCACCAGGGCGGCCACGCGCTCGCGGAGGGCGTCCCGAATTCGCCGGACCGCGGCGAGCTCCTGTCCGGCCGGATCGTCCAGGGCCCAGTCCTCGTACCGCCGTCCGGGAAAGACCGGGCAGGCGTCGCCGCAGCCCATCGTCACCACGACGTCGGACGCCATCACGGCCTCAGGGGTGAGCACCCGAGGTGCGGCCTCCGTGATGTCGATCCCGACCTCCCGCATGGCCGCGACCGCGACCGGATTCACCCGGTCGGCGGGCGCGGACCCGGCGGACCGCACCTCGATCCGGCCCTCGCCGAGGTGCTCGAGCCAGCCGGCGGCCATCTGGGAACGACCGGCGTTGTGCACGCAGACGAACAACACGCTGGGACGTTCAGGCATCAACGGCACCTCTCACGGTGGTCGGGTACAAGGCAAGCAGCAGGAGCAGGCCGAGCGCGGCGCCGACCAACTGCGCGGCGACGAAGCCGGGCACCGACGAGGGCGCGATCCCGGCGAAGGTGTCGGTGAACGCGCGGCCGACCGTCACCGCCGGGTTCGCGAACGAGGTCGACGAGGTGAACCAGTACGCCGCCCCGATGTACGCGCCGACGGCGGGGGCGCACAGGGGACCCTGCGAGCTGCGCACGAGCGCGAAGATCACCAGGACCAGGCCGGCCGTGGCGACGACCTCCGCCACGAGCGTCGGACCGCCGTTCCGTGCGTGCGTCGACGTGGTGAGCACCCCGACGTCGAACATCCCGTGGGCGAGCCAGGTGCCGGCGATCGCCCCCGCGGTCTGGGCGGAGACGTACGCGGCCACCTCCGGCCCGCGGAACGAACGCCGGTCGAGGGCCCATGCCGCGAGGGTGACGGCGGGGTTGAGGTGCCCCCCGCTGACCGGCGCGAGGACGAGGATCAGCACCGTCAGCCCGAGCGCGGTGGCCATCGAGTTCTGCAGCAGCTGGAGGCCGACGTCGTC
Organism: Sporichthya brevicatena; assembly: GCF_039525035.1. Classification (NCBI taxonomy): domain Bacteria; kingdom Bacillati; phylum Actinomycetota; class Actinomycetes; order Sporichthyales; family Sporichthyaceae; genus Sporichthya; species Sporichthya brevicatena. The sequence goes on along the minus strand of NZ_BAAAHE010000011.1, from coordinate 80,664 downwards.
GGGCGAAAGTCGCTGGGCCGCAATGCCGGAACCGACGACGACCGTGACCAGCCCGCCCGTGCCCACGAACTCGGACAGGGCCCGGCGCCGTAGCTCCGTTGTCATCCGACCGGAGTGCCGAGCAGGCGGCCCAGTGCGTCGAGGGCCTCGGCCCGGACGCGGTAGTACACCCAGCTCGCCCGGCGCTCGGAGGTCAGCAGGCCCGCCTCGCGCAGCACCTTGAGGTGGTGACTGATCGTCGGTTGGGAGACGTCGAACTCGCCCGTGAGCTCGCAGACGCACGCCTCCTGGCCCTCGTGCGACGCGATCAGGGAGAACAGGCGTAGCCGTACCGGGTCGCCGAGGGCTTTGAACGCCGCGGCCAGATCCACCGCCTGACGCGCCGTCAGCGGTTCGCGGCTCAGCGGTGCGCAGCAGTTCACGTCCAGAAGTTCCATGACCGTCCCGGGAATGAATTCGACAGGTATCGATATTGACAGCTATCGAAACAAGGCGCAACCTTCGACCATTCCGAGAGAACGGAGCACCGTCATGACCAGCACTGCCGCTAGTACTGCCATCGACACCAGCCGCGTCCAGCTCGCCCTCCGGGTCGCCGACCTCGAGGCCGCCGTGGAGTTCTACCGCCGGCTGTTCGGGGCCGAGCCGGCCAAGCGCCGCCCGGGGTACGCCAACTTCGCGATCGCCTCACCGCCGCTCAAGCTCGTCCTGATCGAGGGCGAACCCGGCCGGGACACGGTGCTCGACCACCTCGGTGTCGAGGTGCCGACCAGCGCGGAGGTGTCCGCCGCCGCCGCGCGCCTGGCCGCGTCCGGCCTCGCGACGGAGGAGGAGCAGGACCGCGCGTGCTGCTACGCCGTCCAGGACAAGGTCTGGGTCGAGGCTCCCGGCAAGGAGCCGTGGGAGATCTACACGGTGAAGGCGGACGCCGACACCCTCAGCCCCGCAGGAGCCGAGCCGTGCCGCGCGGGATGCTGCTGACCGCGCGTCCCGGACCTACGCTGAGCGCGTGACCGAGCTGGCGCAGCGACCCGGACGCTCCCGCCCGGTGCGCTGCGCCCGCTACGTCGGCGGCCGCCGGGTCGACCTGACCCTGGAGGGCGCGTTCGCGGCCTGCTCCGCCGAAGGCTTCGTCTGGATCGAGTGCACCGACCCGTCGCGGGAGGACATCGCCGCGGTCGCCGCCGAGTTCCGGCTGCCCGAGCTCGCGGTCGCCGACGCCGTCGCCGCGCACCAGCGACCGAAGCTCGAGGCGCACGGCGACATCCTGCTCGTCGTCCTCAAGCCGGTGCACTACGTCGACAGCTACGAGGTCGTCGAGGTCACCGAGGTGGCGCTGTTCCTCGGGCCGAGTTTCGTCGTGACGATCCGCCACGGCGACAACGACGTGCTCGACCGCGTGCGCCGCGACCTCGACTCCGGCGAGCACCCCGAGTTCGGGGTGGCCGGCGTGCTCTACCGCGTCGCGGACCGCGTCGTCGACGGCTATCAGGAGGCCATCGACTACATCTACGACGACGTCGACGAGATCGAGGAGCAGGTCTTCGGCGGCGGGGACGAGGACCGGTCCGAGCGCATCTACAGCCTCAAGCGCGAGGTCGCGGACTTCCGGCGGGCGGTCTCACCGCTGAGCCGGACGCTGGAGACCCTCGCCGACGGCCGGCACCCGGTACTGACACCGGAGGTCGAGCCGTACTTCCGCGGCGTGCACGATCATCTGCTGCGCGCGGCCGACAACGTCGAGGCGATCGACCGCCTGCTCTCCGACGTCCTGCAGGCGAACGTCGCGCAGGTGAGCGTCCGTCAGGCGCAGATCCAGCTGCGCCAGAACGAGGACATGCGGCGGATCAGTGCCTGGGCCGCGATCGCCCTGGTTCCGACCGCCGTCGCCGGCATCTACGGCATGAACTTCGAGCACATGCCCGAGCTGAACTGGCAGTACGGCTACCCGCTGGTGCTCGGCGTGATCCTGACGATCTGCCTGGCGCTGTACCTCAACTTCCGGGCGCGCCACTGGCTGGGTGCGCCGGCGGTGGCCGACCCTCAGGCCGAGGGCGCGGGCCGGGTCCGGCGCGAGTTGAAGAGCCGGGCGAGGAAGCTGCGGCGGACGGCGCGCTTGGGCTCGGGGTCGTAACCGGGCCACACCGGCGCGGTGCGCGACTGCGGCGGCGGCGGCCCCTCGAACAGGCCGTTGTGCAGATCCATCGTTCTCGTCCCCCCGGACTGGTGCACGCGGCGGTGCGTGCCGATCTTGCTTCGACGGTAGAGCTCCGACCTCCCGCACGGGAGCCGTTCGGTCAGAGATCAACCGAACGATGGACCCCTATCGGCCGCACCGCCGCGGACCTGACCCGCGCGGCCGAACTCAGGCCGCCCGGCCGGCCGGTTCGCCGAAGAATCCGGCCACGTAGCGGAGCCGGCCGGCGTCGTCGACGAGCACCACGTCGGTGCCCGCGAGGACGGCGGTTCCGTCCGGGGCGACGAGCTCCCAGGTGTAGCGGGCCAGGTCGTGGTGCGCGTCGAGCTCGCTGGTCCGGCGGAACGTGTGGCCGGGGAACTGGCCCTGCGCGGCGCCGGTGAGGGCGAGGATCTGCGCGTGGCCGGTCCCGGTGAACGGCGGGTCGGCGAGCACGCCGTCGGGGGCCCAGACCTCGGCGATCAGCGCGGCCCGCGCGGCCTCGTCCGGTTCGCCGTAGGCCTGCAGCCAGGTGTCGACGGTGAGCTCGAGGGTGACGGTGGTGGTCATCAGGTGTCCTTTCGGTCGGTGCGGGTGGCACCACCGTCGGGTCCGGCGCGGGCGTTCTCAATGACGTCCGAGGTCATGACGGGCCATGACCTCGCAGGTAATCGCGGGCATGACCGCGCGCGGTTAGCGTGCGGGGATGACCGAGCTGACCGTGGGCGCGCTGCTGCGCGACTGGCGCCGGCGGCGCCGGCTGAGCCAGATGGACCTCGCGCTGGCCGTCAACGTCTCGACGCGGCACCTGAGCTTCGTCGAGACCGGCCGCTCCCGGCCGAGCGCCGAACTCGTGCTGGCGCTCGCCGACGGCCTGGACATCCCGCTGCGCGAGCGGAACACGCTGCTGCTCGCGGCCGGCTACGCGCCGCGGTACCCGGTCCGGCCCCTGGAGGACACCGCGATGGATCCCGCCCGCGACGCCGTCCAGCGGATGCTCGACGCCCATGACCCCTACCCCGGCATCGTCGTCGACCGGGCCTGGAACATCGTGCTCGCGAACGCCGCGGCCGGCGCGATCACCGCCGGCCTCCCGGAGGAACTCCTCGGCCCGCCGGCGAACGTTTACCGGCTGAGCCTGCACCCCGAGGGCCTCGCGAAGCGGACGCTGAACTTCGGGGAGTGGGCCGCGCACCTGCTGCAACAGCTGCGCCGGTCGGTCGTCCTCACCGGCGACCCGGGCCTCGCCGCCCTGGAGGCCGAGGTCCGCGCGTACCCGGGGGTCGAGGAGGCGGTCGCCTCCGTCCCCGCCTCACCGTTGGACCGCGCGCCCCTGCTCCTGCCGTTCCGCCTCGACCTCGGCAACGGCACCGAGCTCTCGCTGTTCACGACCCTGACGACCTTCGGCACACCCCGCGACGTCACCCTCGACGAGCTCGCGGTCGAGCTGTTCTACCCCGCCGACGACGCCTCCGCCCGCCTTCTCGGCGGCCGCGGCTCCTCCGCCTCCGCGCTCAACTGACCTCCCGTCCGCTCTGTCCCCCCGTCCGCCCTGTCCCGCTGCTCATGCATGAGCAGGGTGTCGATTTCGGCGGACAAATCGGACACAGATCGACCACCCGCTCATGGATGAGCGGGGCGTCGCCCTGTCCCGCTGCTCATGCATGAGCAGCGGGTCGTTTTCGCGGGACATTTCGGACACAAATCGACCACCCGCTCATGCATGAGCGGGGTGCCTGGTGAAGCCGCCGGGGGCGGCCGAGGGGGAGCGGGGGAGCCGAGGATCAGGGCTCGAGGGAGCGGAAGACGGTCCCGGTCCGGGGCTTGGGCCAGAAGAAGGTCGACTTCGGGGGCATCAGGCCCCGGGCGTCGGCGGTGGCGCGGATCTGCTCGACCGAGACGGGACGCAGCAGGATCGCCGCCTGCGCGCGGCCGCCGCGAACGGCGGCGACGGCGTGCCCGACCCCGTGCTGGTACCTCACCTCGGCGCCGAGGCCCTCCAGCGCATCGGCGACGCGGACCGAGTCGAGCGGCTCGACACCGTCGGGCCCCGGGCCCTCGACGGGACGTAGCAGCCGCAACCCGTCGGGGGTCACCAGCGCCAGCGCGCGTTCGGCGATCAACCGCGCGACGACGTCCGGCCCCGGCAGCGGTTCGAGCTCCCCGACCTCGAAGTCGACGGCGAGGGCTCCGGCGAGGTCGACGTCCGACCCGAGCCCGGAGATCAACCGGTGGATCGGTTGCACGGTCAGCTGCTCGGCGTCGAGCTCGACGATCAGGCAGAGCGTCGCGTTCGCGCCCGCGGGGGCGCCGTCCTCGCCGGCGAAGATCTGACAGGTCGAGTACCGGTGGTGCCCGTCCGCGACGACGACCGGGTTGGACGACACCGCGTCGGTCACGGCCTTCACCGCGGCGGGGGAGTCGAGGCGCCAGAGCTCGTGGGTGACGCCGTCGGGGTCGTCCCAGCGGCCGAGGGGCTCCGCGGCGTCGAGGTCGATCAGACCGGTCAGCCCGGACGTCAGCGACAGGCCCCAGATCGCCGACAGGTTCGCCCGCGTCGCGCGGAGCAGGTCCAGCCGGTCGCTGTGCGCCTTCGGCGTCGTGTGCTCGTGGGGCAGGACGTCCGCCCGCGACTCGGCGTCGATGCCGAGGGCGCCGAGCACCCCGAGGGTGTGGCGCCGCGTCCCTGCCTCGTCGGTGAACGTCATCCGGTACGGGTAGAGCGCGGGCGCGTCGTCGACGAGCGCACCCTCCGCCCGCCACCGCGCGAACAGCGCGGCCGCGCCGGCGTAGGCGTCGAGACCGCTGGAGTCCTCGGGGTCGGTCGGCATGTCGACGAGCACGACGTTGTGCGGGTGCTGCGCGACCAGCGCCGCCCGTTCCTCCGCGTCGATGACGTCGTACGGCGGCGCCGTCACCGCCGCAAGGTCGTCGGTGGCGTAACGGATCCCGGCGAACGGCTCGAATCGCGGCATGCCCGGATCCTTGCAGAAGCAGAGGCGCGCCGAGCGAGCTAAATGCCGTCCCGCACGTCGGGCGTGCAGGCGACCATCCGGAGCTGACCTCGCTCGTCACGCACGAACGTGACGAACTGCTCCCAGCTGTACGCGGCGTCGGCGTTGTGGACGCCCCAACTCGCCTCGACCAGGACCGCATCACCCGGAGGAGTGCGGATCAGGTTGACGAAGTACCGCTGCGGAGCTTCGTGGCTGTCGCGCACGGTCTCCAGGGATTCCCGCACGCCGACCGCGTTCGGCTGAACACCGGCCGCGAGGAGAGCGTCGTCCGTGATGGTCTGCCCGGCCGCGGCACGCACCTGGACCTGCCGCCAACTCTCGAGCGCCTGATCGACCTGAGCGCGCACGCGCGGATCGAGGTCAGGTTCCCGCCGGTCCAGGAACCAGCCGACGCCGAGCAGCAGGGCCAACGCGAGCGCGGCCGCGGCGCCGATGCGCGCCCGTCGCAGTCGCTCGCGGGCGGCGTCGTCCGAGGTCAGCGGCGGCCACAAGGCGTTCGTGGGCGCGGGCAGCCCGGGGCCGCGGTCGATCGACACGGCGTCAGTAGAACATCGCGCGCTCGCGGCGAACGCCCGATCGTGCGGACTGTGACCGTTCGTCCGAGGACGAATCAGGCGTAGTGGAAGACCTCGGTGCCGGCGGGGGCGCCGTAGCGGTCGACGACCTTGTTCAGCTCGTCCTGGAGGTACAGGACGCCGACGCCGAAGCAGACCCACATCAGGACGCCGGTGGCGGGGTCGCAGGTGACCGGGAGCCCGGCGGCGTGCTGGGCGGACTCGATGCGGCGGGCCATGCGGTGCAGGGCGAGGAACTGCGGGATGCCGATCGGCCAGCCGAGGGCGAAGGCGGTGGTGTCGACCCGGTACGACCCGGGGATCCGCTCGTCGAACCGGGCGAGCTCCCGGTTCGCGCGCAGGAACCACACCACCCAGTAGACGCCCAACGTGGCGACGCCGAGGAACCACACCGCCGCCGGTCGGCGCCGTTTCGGCGCCGGACCGTACGTCAGGGTCTCCCGGCTGAGCAGTACCGACGTGTCCGGTGACATCGCGCATCCCCCCGAGCGCGGCCGGCCTCCCCAGAACGGCCGCGGTCTATCGAAACGCTAGGGCGATTTGCCGCGGTCCGCAGAGAAATCGTGAGAAATTCACGCGCCACGCCGGGAGGGCGTCACCCGGACGGCGGAAGGTCAGCCCGCCGACGCGAGGTGCCGCCGCAGCCCGCGCTCCCCGGAGCGCATCATCAGGGCGTGGTTGGCCCGCAGCGCGGGCCGGGCGAAGGAGAGCGCGCGCAGCAGCGCGCGGCGCACCTCGACCTCCTCGCCGAACTCCAGGACGGTCCCGCCGTTGGGCGCCGGCGTCAGGCGCCAGCGGCTGTGGCCGACCAGGTCGCCGGTCAGGCGCGCCTCCAGGACACCGGCGTCCGGGTCCTTCTGCGAGTGGTGCGCGGTCATGCGCAGCGAGTACGGAAGTGTCGACCGAACCTCAACTTCACAGGTCTGTTCGTCGATAGGACGGGTACTGCGGACCTGCGGCCACCATTGGGGGTATTCGTCCAGCTTTGCGAGGGTCTCGAACACTCGCGGTGCGGGCGCGTCCACCAGCCAGTGACTGCGGAACACGTAGAAGTGTCGGCTCACCCGATCAAGTGTGGCGACGCCAGTGAAATTGGACGGAACCGGACCGGATCAGTGCACGTCTCACCTTTGCTGCGAGTCGGGGGACGGCACGCGGCGGGCCCCGCACAGGCCCACGGTCCGCAGTGTCGATGGAGGTTCGAATGCGCCGGTGGCTCTCCCGGATGCGTCCTTCGCACCACGTGTCGGAGCCGGTGCCCGTGGTCGCGTCGCAGGCCCGGATCCCCGCCCCCACGGTCGGTGACCGCCTGGCGTTCATCCCGGCCCAGCGCGACCGCCGCGCGCACCTCGGCTCCTGAGGCCGTCTCCGCACTTCTTACGATGGGCCGGTGCGAGCCGGCCGTCTTCTCGCCGCTGCGGCGGCGACCCTCGTCGCGCTGACCGCGTGCAGCGCCGAGGACGGCCCGGCGACGCCGGGCGGTGACCGCGGGTTCGTCTCCGGAACCGGCGCCGTCACGATCATCGCCCCGCAGGACCGGGGCGAACCCGTCACGCTGGCCGGCGAGAAGGTCGGCGGCGGGACGCTGGACCTGGCCTCGCTGCGCGGGAAGATCGTCCTGCTCAACGTCTGGGGCTCCTGGTGCGCGCCGTGCCGCAAGGAGGCTCCTTATCTGCAGGCCGCGTGGGACCAGACCCGCACGCTCGGGGACGTCCAGTTCGTCGGGCTGAACACCCGCGACGACGCGGCCGGCGCCGCGGAGGCCTTCGAGCGCCGCTTCGGCATCACCTATCCGAGCCTGCGCGACAACGACGGCAGCCTGCAGCTCGTGTTCAGAGCGACGCTGCCGCCCCGCGCGATCCCGTCGACGATCGTCCTCGACCGGCAGGGCCGGGTCGCCGCGCGCATCATCGGCGAGGGATCTCGCGCAACTTTTGTGGGCCTGGTTGACCAGATCCGGTCCGAGGCGTGACGCGCCGCTGATCCCGCGGCGGCCGTCCGCCCGATTTGCCCGTCGGCAATAACGGACAAAGGCCGGCAACCCTCGCTCGGAGGGTGAGGATCCGGTGACGGAAAGTAGTTGCCGGCGTCCCTAAAGTTATGGGGAAGTCGCGGAACCGCAGGTCAGCGGCCTGCGTCTCACCGCGGACAAGAGCAGAAGCACCGCAGGGGTCACGGACTGATGCGGCTGGGGGGTTGCCCAGACCATGACCGGTGCTTCGCACACTTCACACCAGGGGGATCCACCAATGTCCGGTCTTTCCATGCGTACCCGCGTTCTCACCGTCGCCGTCTCCGGCGCGATCGTCGCTCCGTTCGCCCTCATGGGCGGCTCCGCCCAGGCCGTCGAGGCCCCGATCGTCGGCGACGTCGCCGCGGTCGACAGCCTCCTCGGTGGCACCGGTGGCCTGCTCGGCGGCGACCTGGTCGGCGGCGTGCTCGGCACGGCCACCGGCACCGTCGGCGGCGTTCTCGGCGGCACCGGCCTCGACCCGGTCAGCACGGTCACCGGCGTTGCCGCCGACCCGCTGTCGATCGTCCAGACCCTGCCGCTCGGCGACGTCCTCGGCGCCGACGTCCTCTCCACCGTCACCAACCTGGTCGACCTGGAGAACGTCCTCGAGACCGTCACGAACCTCGTCGACCTCGACGGCATCATCAAGACCGTCACCGACCTGGTCGGCTCGGTCACGGACGCGCTGAACCTGGACCAGCTGCTCGGCGTCCCGGTCAAGGTCACCAAGCCCGCCGCCGAGGTCAAGGGCGCGAGCAAGACCACCAAGACCACGAAGACGACGAAGGCCGCCAAGCCCGCCACCGTCGAGGCCGGCGCGCTGCCCCAGACCGGTGGCAACGCCGACCTGACCGCGCTGCTCCTCTGCGCGGGTCTGGCTGTCGCCGGCACCGGTGTCACCCTGGTGACCCGCCGCCGCGGCAGCATCCTCGGCGCCGCCTGAATCCGGGGCCCGAGATCGGGGCGCTGACCCCGAGAGCGATCGACGCGAACGCCCGTCACCGCACTGCGGTGGCGGGCGTTTCGTGTGTCCCGCGGGGCGTGTGCGATGCTGGCCGGACTTACCGGCGGTAGCGCCCACGTAGGGAATGACAGCAATGTCATTCAGCCGTAGACTGGCGATGCCGCCGGAATGCAGGCGGTCGGAAGAGCCAGTCGGACGCTTCGGAGGTCTACTCGATGGAAGCCGCAGCAGCCGCGTCGGAGCGCAGCGCCCAGGTCGCCGCCGAGCTGGAGCTCGCGGAACCGGGTTCGGTGACGTTCGACGGTCCGGCCGGCGCGCTTCCCGAGCGGGACCGCGAGATCCTCGCCTTCGAGCGCCAGTGGTGGCGCTACGCGGGGGCCAAGGAGCAGGCCATCCGTGAGCTGTTCGGGATGTCCGCGAACCGGTACTACCAGATCCTCAACGCCCTGATCGACCACCCGGACGCGATGGCCTACGACCCGATGCTGGTCAAGCGTCTGCGCCGGCTGCGTTCGGCCCGGCAGCGCGCGCGGTCCGCGCGTCGTCTCGGCCTCGACGCCTGAGGTCCCGGCCGTCTGAGGTCTCGGCCTTCTGACATGGCCCCCGGCGAGCCGCGGCGCGGCGCCTCGCTGCTGAGCATCCTTGCCTCGTCGGCCCTGGCCGCCCTGGCGGTGATCGTGCTGGTCGGGGTGCTGATCCTGGCGTTCGGCACCGACGACGACCCCGCCGCCGAGCAGGCCGGCCCGGCCGCGACCGCCTCGCCCGCGCCCGGGCAGCCGGCGGCGCCGACCCCGACGCCGGAGCCGGCCGCCCCGACCCCGAGCCCGACCCCGCGGCCCGCGGCCAAGGTGCCGGTCGTCGTGTTCAACCAGACGACGGTGCGCGGGCTCGCGCAGACCTTCGCCGACGAGCTGACCGCGGGGGGCTGGACCGTGGCCGGCGTCGACGACTGGCGGGGGAACGTCCCCGCGACGACGGTGTACTTCCCGCCGGGCCTGCGGCCCGCGGCGAAGGCCCTGATGGCGCAATTCCCCCAGATCGGGAGGATTCGCCCGGCATTCGCCGGCATCTCGACCACCCAACTGACCGTCATCCTGAGTAAGGACTTCCCCACGTCTGGATGAGATGTCGGCGGGCTTGGGGAGCGCGTGACCGGACCGTTTCGCACCCTGCGGTAGAACTCGTCAGGTGCCCGGCGTCCCCCACACCTGCCCTCTGTGCGAGGCCAGCTGTGGATTGCTGGTCAGCGTGGACGAGGACGGGTCGGTCCTGGAGATTCGCGGCGACCCGGACGACGTCCTCTCCCAGGGTTTCCTCTGTCCCAAGGGCGTCGCGGTCAAGAGCCTGCACACCGACCCCGACCGCCTCCGCACGCCGATGGTCCGGTGGGGCGGGATGCTCCGCGAGGCGACCTGGACCGAGGCCTTCGACGAGATCGCGCACCGCCTGCCCGCGCTGCAGGAGCGCCACGGCCGGGACTGCATCGCCGTCTTCTCCGGCGTCTCCGCCGACCACGCGCTCGGGCCGCTGCTCTACACCGAGTCGCTGATCAACGCCCTGGGCACACGCAACGTCTTCTCGGCGGCGTCGCTGAACTCGCGGCCGCGCCACGTGGTGTCCGGGATGCTCTACGGCAACCCGTTCACGACGCCGGTGCCCGACATCGAGCGCAGCGACTTCGTGATCATGATCGGCGCGAACCCGGTCGTCTCGAACGGCAGCATGCTGACCGCGCCGGACCTGCGCTCGAAGCTGCGCGCACTGCGGCGCCGCGGTGGGCGCATCGTCGTCGTGGATCCGCGCCGCACGGAGTCCGCCGACGGCGCCGACGAGCACCTGCGCGTCCGCCCCGGGACCGACGGGCTCCTGCTGCTCGCGATGCTCAACGTGCTGCTCACCGAGAACCTGGTGAACCTCGGCGAGCTCGCGGACCTCGTCGACGGGGTCGACGGGATCGCGTCGTTGGCCGTGGGCATCACGCCCGAGCGGGTCGAGCGGCGGACCGAGGTCGACGCGGGCAGCATCCGCCGCGTCGTGCGCGAGTTCGCGCGGGCGGACGCCGGCGTCGTCTACGGGCGGATCGGGGCGTCGACGACGTCTTTCGCGACGGTGACGACCTGGCTGATCGACGTCCTCAACGTCCTGACCGGCAACCTCGATCGCCCCGGCGGCGCGATGTTCCCCCAGCCCGGCCACGGCGGGCTGCCGAACTCGCCGCGGCGGGGCGTCCCGCCGGAGCCGTTCACGCTCGACGGGCCGCGCAGCCGCGTGAGCCGGCGGCCGATCCTGCTCGGCGAGGTCCCGGCGGCGGCGCTCGCCGAGGAGATCGACACGCCGGGCTTCGGTCAGGTCCGCGGCCTGATCACGATCGGCGGCAACCCGGCGCGGTCGGTCCCGAACTCCAAGCGCCTGTACGCGGCGCTGAACTCGCTCGACCTGATGATCAGCGTCGACATGTACCTGAACGAGACCTCCGCGCTCGCGGACGTCGTCCTGCCGGTGCCGTCGATCCTCGAACGGCCCCACTACGACCTGAAGCTCTACAACTACGCGTGCCGCAACGTCGCGAAGTACTCCCCGCCGGTGCTCGACCTGCCGGTCGGCATGTACCCGGAGTGGGAGACGATCGCGCGCCTCGCGCTGATCGCCGCGACCGGCTCGTACAACGGCGTCGAGGAGTTCGACGACCGTCTCGCCGCTGCGGTCGCGATGCGCGAGGGGATCCCGCTCGACCAGGTCGGCGAAGGGCTGCGAGGTCCGGAGCGTCTGCTCGACATCCTGCTGCAGGCGGGGGAGTACGGGCTGACGATGGAGCACCTGCAACTCAGTCCGCACGGGCTCGAACTCGGGGAGCTCGAGCCGCGGTTGCCGGAGGCGCTGCTGACCGAGGACCGCCGCATCCACCTCGCCCCCAAGGAATTTCTGACGGATGCTCAGCGCGTGCGGGCGTTGCTCGACGCCCCCGCCGGCGAGGGGATGCTGCTCGTCGGCCGACGGCACCTGCGGTCGAAGAACTCGTGGCTGCACAACCTCTCGGCGATGGTCACCGGTCCGCGGCGGTGCACGCTCCAGGTCAATGAGGAGGACGCGTACCGGCTCGGTCTGCGTAACGGCGGCCGCGCGCTGGTGACCTCCGCCGCGGGCCGGCTGGTCGCCAGCGTCGAGATCACCGACGAGGTGCTCCCCGGCGTCGTCTCCCTGCCGCACGGCTGGGGTCACGACGAACCTCAGGCCCGCATGACCGTCGCGGCCGAGCGGCCCGGCGTCAACGTCAACATCCTCACCGACGACGCCGACATCGACCCGCTCACCGGCAACGCGGTCTTCAACGGCGTCCGCGTCACGGTCGTCGCCCATGCCGGCGACGCCCCGGACGAGGAACAGCCCATGCCCGACCGGCGCCAGGGCTTCGAGCGCCGCCGCACCCCCCGCGGCCCCGGCGGCATCGGCCCGGAGTCCTTCGGCCCCGCCTGATTCATCTCTGGCTTATATAACGACCAGCGCATATAGTCGGGGCGTGGAGGCGTTCGACGTACTCGGGGACCCGGTGCGGCGACGGATCCTGGAGCTGCTCGCGGGTGGGGAGCGGACGGCCGGGGACGTCGTCGCGGTGATCTCCGCGGAGTTCGGGCTGACGCAGCCGGCGGTGTCCCGGCAGCTGCGGATCCTGCGCGAGAGCGGGTTCGCGGTCGTCCGTCCCGACGGGACGCGGCGGCTGTACGCGCTGCAGGACGCCGGGCTGCGCGACGTCGAGGCCTGGCTCGCGCGGCTGCGGGCCGAGTGGGAGCAGCGCCTGGACGCCCTCGGCACCGAGCTGGCCCGCGGCCGGCGTCAACGTCGCACGACCCTGGAGGAGACATCGTGAAAGACCTGATCGCCGAGCTGACCACCGTCGCGCGCCGTGTCGAACGGGAGGGCGACCACGCCGGTGTCGGACGGGAGGGGGACGTCTACGTCGTCGAGCTCCGGCGCACCTACGACGCCGAACCCGCCGACGTCTGGGACGCGATCACCGACCCCGAGCGCATCGGGCGGTGGTTCGCCAGGGTGAGCGGGGACCTGCGCCTCGGTGGGCGGTACGCGATCGAGGGCAACGCCTCGGGTGCGATCACCGCGTGCGACCCGCCGAAGCGCCTCGCGCTCGACTGGGAGTTCGCCGGTGCGACGAGCTGGGTGAGCGTCGACCTCACGCCGGTCGAGGGGGACCGCTGCGAGCTCGTCCTCCGTCATCGCCAGCCGCGCAGCGAGCACTGGGCGACCTACGGCCCCGGTGCGACCGGCGTCGGCTGGGATCTCTCGCTCCTCGGCCTCGCCTGGCACCTGCAGGGCGTCGAGAACACCGCCGCGGAGTTCGAGGCCCACCCGGGCGGGCGGGACTTCATCCGCGGCGCCGCGACGTCCTGGGGCGAGGCCCACCAGGCCGCCGGCGCCCCCGCCGAGGCCGCCTCCCGCGCCGCCCAGGCCACCGCCGACGCCTTCGCCCCACCGGCCTGACGCATCGAACAAGGGGTGACACCCTTTCTGGCGCCGGAAAGGGTGTCACCCCCAATGAGACGAATGGGGCCAGAGGGGTGAGCCGGGTCAGGCGTCGAGGGCCCAGCGGACGGCTTCGACCCAGCCGAGGCCGTTCTCGCCCTGACAGACCGTCAGGTTGTCGGGGGAGCCGTCCTCGACGACGTGGGCGCCGTTCGCGGTCAGGAAGAACTGCCGGACGAACGGGGCCATCTCCAGGTCGCTGCGGGAGTCGCCGATCGCGATCGCCTGATCCGGCGTCAGACCGCGGCGGGCGAGGTCGGCGGCGATGCCGGTTCCCTTGGTGATGCCGTCGGCCATCAGGTGGTAGACGTGCAGCTGATGGCCGTCGGGGGTCAGGCCGGCGGCGGCCGGGAGGCGGCCGTTGTCGTGGAACCGCAGCCAGGGCAGACCACGGTCGGCGAGCCACTTCTCGACCTCGGCGACGTCGGCGCGGCCGCGGAGCATCACGTCCGCCTCGTGGCCGAGGTGCCAGGGGTCGTAGAGGGCGAGCTGGCCGGGGAAGGCGTCCGCGATCTCCTCGACCAGGCCCATCTCCATGACGACGTCGTAGAGATTGCCGCCGAACTCGGGCGGCATGGCGCCGCGGAGGATCTCGTGCTCGATCCCGTACTTCCAGCCGATCACCGCGCCGAGTTCGCCGACGAAGCCGTCCGCGCCGAAGATGCGCGCGGCCTCGGAGAGCTGCAGGCGCGTCCGTCCCGACACCAGGACGAGGGTGACGTCCGCGGCCAGCAGGTCGTGCAGCGCGGCCGCGGGTTCGAGGGTCGGCGCCAGGTCCGCGCGACGCAGGAAGCACCCCCTGGCCCCGACCATCGTGCCGTCGAGGTCGCTGTAGACGATCTTGATGCTCACGCCGTGCGGGTCCTCGCGTCCAGGACCGCGCGGTGCGCCCGGTACTCCGGCAACGTGATCACCGGGGGCCGTTCGCGGCCGGTCACGTCGTGGGTCGCGACCTCGATCGCGCCGTCGATGCGCGTGAACTGCGTCAGCGTCGCGGGCGGCGCGGGGTGCGCGCGGCCCGGCACGTCCCGCCCGAGCCGGGCGTGGGCCGCCTGCCAGATCTGCGCGGCCATCCGGCCGAGCGCGGCGTCGTCCTGATGCCGGTGGTGGCGGCTGCCGAGGTCGACCTGCGCGATCGCGTCGAGCCCCCGCAGCGCGAGGGTGTCGACGAGCAACGCGATCTCGACGCCGTAGCCGCAGGGGAAGGGCAGCTGCTCGAGCAGCTCGCGCCGGGCGGCGTACTCACCCGCGAGCGGCTGCACGACGCCGGCGAGCTCGGGCCAGTGCAGGTTCAGCAGCGGCCGGGCGACGAGTTCGGTGACCCGTCCTCCACCGGCGGGCAGCACCGAGCCCCCGTTGGTCAGCGGCCGGTCGTAGAGGCCCTTGACGAGCGCGACCTCCGGGTCGGCCAGCAGCGGCCCGATCAGGCCGACGACGATCTCGGGCCGGAAGCGCTCGAGGTCGGCGTCGACGAACACCACGAGATCGCCGGTGCTCACGAGCAGTGACCGCCAGAGCACCTCGCCCTTGCCGGGGACGGCGGGGATCCGGGGCAGGACGTCGTCGCGGGGGACGACGCGCGCGCCGGCGGCGAATGCGCGTTCCGCGGTGCGGTCGGTGCTGCCGGAGTCGATCACCAGCAGCTCGTCGACCAGGGGGGTCCGCTCGACGAGTTCGCGGCGGATTGCGTCGACGATCGCGCCGACCGTCGCCTCCTCGTTGAGAGCGGGGAGAACGACGCTGATCGTGACGTCCGCCGCATTCTTCGCGGCCAGCACCTGCGCCGGCGACCAGTCCGCGAGCCCGCTCGTGCGGCGCTCGAACCACTGTCTGACCTGGGCCTGCACGCCGCTCCTCGCCGTTCGCGCTCCGTCCTGCCGGGCCGTCTACCCGACAGGGCACCCTCCATCTTCGTCTACGATGAACAGCACAACTGAACACGCTCATCCAGAGGGGCTGAGAGATACGGCTCGGTGAAGCCCCGGCAACCACCCGCAAACTCCGCCGCGATCCGTTCGGATCCGGTGTGCGGGAGACGGTGCCAACTCCGTCCCGGTCGGTGATCCGCCGCCGGGGAAGATGAGGAGAGGAACTCCCACGCCATGACGTCTGCACCCCCGGCCCCCCGTCTTCTGGGCAGTGCCACCGGCCTGAGCTGTCGCGAATGCGGCTCCGCCTACGAGATCGGCCCCCTCTACGCCTGCGGTGAGTGCTTCGGCCCGCTCGAGGTCGCCTACGACTTCCCGACGATCACCCGCGCCACCATCGAGGCCGGCCCCACCAACATCTGGCGCTACAAGGACCTGCTCCCGGTCCCGTCCCACGTCGCCGAGACCAAGACCCTCAACCCGGGCTGGACGAAGCTGATCCGCGCCGACAACCTCGCGGCCGAACTCGGCATGAAGCGCCTGTGGGTGAAGGACGACTCCGGCAACCCGACGCACTCGTTCAAGGACCGCGTCGTCGCCGTCGCCCTGGCCGCGGCCCGCGAGCTCGGCTTCACCGTCCTCGCCTGCCCGTCGACCGGCAATCTCGCCAACGCCGTCGCCGCGGCCGCGGCCCGCGCCGGCATCAAGTCGGTCGTGATGATCCCGGCCGACCTCGAGCAGCAGAAGATCCTCACCACCGCGGTCTACGCGGGCACGCTGCTGGCCGTCGAGGGCAACTACGACGACGTCAACCGCCTCGCCTCCGAGCTCGCCGGCGAGGAGGAGGACTGGGCGTTCGTGAACGTCAACGTCCGTCCGTACTACGCCGAGGGTTCGAAGACCCTCGGGTACGAGGTCGCCGAGCAGCTCGGTTGGCGCATCCCGCCGCAGACCGTCATCCCGATCGCGTCCGGCTCGCAGCTGACGAAGGTGGACAAGGCCTACACCGAGTTCGCGAAGCTCGGTCTGGTCGAACAGACGCCGTACAAGATCTTCGGCGCCCAGGCGACCGGGTGCTCCCCGGTCTCGGTGGCGTTCAAGGACGGCCGCGACTTCGTCGCCCCGGTCCGGCCCGACACCATCGCCAAGTCCCTCGCGATCGGCAACCCGGCCGACGGCCCGTACGTGCTCGACGTCTGCCGGCGCACCGGCGGGACCGTCGAGGACGTCTCCGACGACGAGGTCGTCGAGGGCATGAAGCTGCTCGCCCGGACCGAGGGCATCTTCGGTGAGACGGCGGGCGGTGTCACGATCGCGACGCTGCGCAAGCTCCTCGCGACCGGCCAGCTCGACCCCGACGCCGAGACCGTCGTGTTCAACACCGGTGACGGACTCAAGACGCTGGACGCGATCGCGGCGCACGTCGGTCCGACCGCGACCATCAAGCCGACGATGGCGTCGTACCGGTCCGCCGGGATCTGACGAGGGGTCTCGGGCGGCTCGCGGCGTCCGGAACGGGCTCACTCTCGCGCGCGAAACCCCTGGTCCTGGGCTTGTGCCGCCCGCTAATGTCAGCGGCGTCACATCAAGTTCAGCTCGGCACCAGGAGAGACCGATGCCTCAAGGCACCGTCAAATGGTTCAACGCGGAGAAGGGCTACGGCTTCATCGCGGTCGACGGTGGCGCGGACGTGTTCGTGCACTACTCGGCAATTCAGGCTGATGGTTACCGCTCCCTCGACGAGGGCCAGCGGGTCGAGTTCGAGATCGCCCAGGGCGCCAAGGGGCCCCAGGCGGACGCGGTTCGCACCATCGCCTAGAACCAAGCTGTAAGGCCGGGATTCGTCCCGGAGGTCCGCCGGCCGTCTGTACGGTGTCCAGATGTCCACGGACAACTCACGTCTGCCCGGCTCCGACGGTGAGCACGCCGTCCAGGAGCGCTGGGACGCGGTCGATCGGGCCCGCTCGTTCTACGACCGTCAGATGCTCGACCACCTCAACGAGGCCATGCGCGAGTTCATCGCGCGCCAGGAGATGGTCTTCATCGCCACCGCGGACGCCCGCGGTGAGTGCGACTCCTCCTTCCGGGCCGGTGAGGCCGGCTTCGTCGTCGCTCTCGACGAGCGGACGCTGGTCTACCCCGAACTGCGCGGCAACGGCGTCTACGCCAGCCTCGGCAACATCATCGAGAACGCTCACGTCGGGCTGATGTTCGTCGACTTCTTCGACGATCTGATCGGGCTTCACGTCAACGGCGCCGCGACGATCCTCGAGCACGAGGACCTGCTCGCCGACGAGCGTGTGACGGTCCCGCTGCTGGAGATGCTGACCCGCCAGGGCGGTCGCCGGCCCGAGCGCTGGGTCGCGGTGCACGTCCACGAGGCCTACATCCACTGCTCCAAGCACATCCCGCGGCTGGCGAAGCTGGACCGCCAGCTCGACTGGGGCACCGACGACAGCAAGCGCAAGGGCGGCGACTACTTCAAGGTCGGCGAGACCAAGCGCGACGCGACCCCGAGCGTCGAGGCCTGACTCGGGCCGGGTCGAGCGGGATCCGAGCTTGCACTCGCGGGGGTCGAGTGCTAATCATGGGACTAGCACTCGTGGCATGAGAGTGACAGCACTGCAGACCGGCCGGTGAGGCCGGAGGGTCCGGCGCGAAAGGGGTCGCCGGCGCTCCGGTCGTCCGTCGCGGGCACCGCCCGGCTCTGAATCCACCCCATCTGGGAGGACCCAACAGCATGGCCAAGATCATCGCCTTCGACGAGGAGGCGCGGCGCGGTCTCGAGCGCGGCATGAACGCCCTCGCGGACGCCGTCAAGGTGACGCTGGGCCCCAAGGGCCGCAACGTCGTCCTCGAGAAGAAGTGGGGAGCGCCGACGATCACCAACGACGGTGTCTCCATCGCCAAGGAGATCGACCTCGAGGACCCGTGGGAGAAGATCGGCGCCGAGCTCGTCAAGGAGGTCGCGAAGAAGACCGACGACGTTGCTGGTGACGGCACCACCACGGCGACCGTGCTGGCCCAGGCGCTCGTGCGCGAGGGTCTGCGCAACGTCGCCGCCGGCGCGAACCCGATGTCCCTGAAGAAGGGCATCGAGGCCGCTGTCGAGCGCGTCAGCGAAGAGCTCATCAACATCGCCAAGCCGGTGGAGACCAAGGAGCAGATCGCTGCTACCGCCTCCATCTCGGCGGCCGACAACACCATCGGCGAGATGATCGCCGAGGCGATGGACAAGGTCGGCAAGGAAGGCGTCATCACCGTCGAGGAGAGCAACACCTTCGGCCTCGAGCTTGAGCTCACCGAGGGCATGCGCTTCGACAAGGGCTACATCAGCCCGTACTTCTGGACCGACCCGGAGCGCATGGAGGCGGTCCTCGAGGACCCGTACGTCCTCCTCGTCGAGTCCAAGATCAGCTCGGTCAAGGACCTGCTCCCGCTGCTGGAGAAGGTCATGCAGTCCGGCAAGCCGCTGGCGATCATCGCCGAGGACGTCGAGGGTGAGGCCCTCGCGACCCTCGTCGTGAACAAGGTCCGTGGCACGTTCAAGTCCGTCGCCGTCAAGGCTCCGGGCTTCGGCGACCGCCGCAAGGCCATGCTGCAGGACATCGCCACCCTGACGGGTGGTCAGGTCATCAGCGAGACCGTCGGCCTCAAGCTCGAGACCGCCGGCCTGGACCTGCTCGGCCGCGCTCGCAAGGTCGTCGTCACCAAGGACGAGACGACCATCGTCGAGGGTGCCGGCGACGCCGACCAGATCGCGGGTCGCGTCAACCAGATCCGCGCCGAGATCGAGCGCTCGGACAGCGACTACGACCGCGAGAAGCTGCAGGAGCGCCTGGCCAAGCTGGCCGGCGGTGTTGCGGTCATCAAGGCCGGCGCCGCGACCGAGGTCGAGCTCAAGGAGCGCAAGCACCGCATCGAGGACGCCGTTCGCAACGCGAAGGCGGCCGTCGAGGAGGGCATCGTCGCCGGTGGTGGCGTGGCCCTGCTCCAGGCCGGCAAGACCGCGTTCGAGAAGCTCGACCTCGAGGGCGACGAGGCCACTGGCGCCAACATCGTCAAGGTTGCGCTCTCGGCCCCGCTGAAGCAGATCGCCGTGAACGCCGGCCTTGAGGGCGGCGTCGTGGCGGAGAAGGTCAGCAACCTCGAGATCGGCCACGGACTCAACGCCGCGACCGGCGAGTACGTCGACCTGATCGCCGCCGGCATCATCGACCCGGCCAAGGTCACCCGCTCCGCGCTGCAGAACGCGGCGTCGATCGCCGGCCTCTTCCTCACCACCGAGGCCGTCATCGCCGACAAGCCGGAGAAGGAGTCCGCCGCGGCGGCTGCCGCCGGCGGCATGGGTGGCATGGGCGGCATGGACTTCTGAGTCCAGCTCCTCGCACCACCAGCACGACCAGCACGATCTGACACGAAGGCCCCGGCGGGATCTCCCGCCGGGGCCTTCGGCCGTTCGTCAGCCGAGCAGGGTGCTCGTGCGGGCGCGCAGCAGCGCCTCGGCGTCGCCGGAGATCGAGCGCAGCACCTCGGCCGCGGGCCGCACCGCGGTGACCGCGTGGGCGCCCTGGCCGTAGAGGACCGCGTCGGTCGCGGGGTCCGGCGGCTTCGCGAACGGGTTCTCGACCGGCGCGCCCTCAGGCCGCGGCGCGGGTTTGAGCTCGGACTCGCGTCCGGTCCAGCGGTCGACGTGGGCGTTGCGTCGCACCCGCTCCCCGACACCCTCGGGCCAGGGCAGGCCGGAGGCGATGTCGTACACCCGCGTCCAGACCGTGTCGTCGCCGTCGCTGGCGACGATGAGCTGCTTGTGGACGTCGTGCACCTCGACGGCCTCGTCCGTGGCGAGGAACGCCGTGCCGACCCACGCGCCGTCGGCCCCGGCCGCGAGGACGGCGGCAAGGCTGCGGCCGTCGGTGATCCCGCCGGCGGCGAGGACGGGGATGTCGGGGTAGCGGTCGAGCACCGCGCCGAGGAGTGGGAGCAGCCCGCGGGTGCCGGTGTGCCCGCCGGCCTCCGTCCCCTGGGCGACGAGGATGTCGGCCCCGGCGTCGACGGCGAGCTGGGCATCCGTCAGGTTCTGGACCTGGCACATCACGGTGGCGCCGGCGTCCTTCGCCTGCGCGACGTAGGGCCCCGGGTCGCCGAAGGAGAACGCGACGACCTGCGGCCGGCCCGCGAGGGCGGCGTCGAGCAGCGACCCGAACATCGGGAGGAAGGCGGTGATGAACCCGACCCCGAACGGGCGGTCCGTCGCCCCGCGGATCCGCAGGATCTCCGCTTCGATCCAGTCCGGCCCCCGCGCGGGATGGATCCCGCCGAAGGACCCCAGCCCGCCGGCCGCGGACACCGCGGCGGCGAGCGAACCGCCGCTGTGCAGCGCCATCGGCGCGGACATGATCGGGTGGTCGAGCTCGAACAGCTCGGTGAACCGGGTCGTCACCATCGTCAAGGCGCTCCGTCCGTCGTCGGCGTCGGTGATCGCGCGCTACGACCAGCATGGACCCGGACGGGGCCGAACGGTCAGGCGGTCAGCGCCCCGAGTGGAGCGATCGGTGCCCCGGACTGCTCGCAGACCCACTCCGGGTCGGGGCCGAGCTCGGGGCTGATCCGCAGCTCGTGCGGCTCCTCCTCGGGGGCGCACCGCCGGCACAGGGGCCAGCGGCCGATGCCGGAGTCGAGCAGCGCGTCCTGGACGTCCTGCGCGACCTGCCCCGCGACGTACGCGGTGCCCTCGGGCCACTCGTCCGCCCACCACCGGCGCTCGGCGAGCTTCTCCTCCAGGACCGACACCGAGTCGGCCGTCGCCGCCCCCGTCGCCGTCAGGTCCGCCAGCACCCGCGCCCGGGCGTCCAGCAGCGCCTCGTCCGTCGTCCGCACCCCCCGATTCTCCCCGCCCCCGCGCCCCCGACGCCCCGCCCCCGCACCCCCGGCGCCCCCGTCGCCGCTCATGCATGAGCGGGTGGTCGATCGAATCGGGACAAATCGGACACGAATCGACGCTCTGCTCATGCATGAGCGGAGTGCGCGCCTCCCGGACGGGTTGAGGGAGGCACCACGGCCGGGATGCGGGGGTCTGGGTACGCCGTTGGTGTGGTGAGCGTCAAGTCCGCGGCACCGGGGAAATCGGCTGCATAACCTGAGGGACATGGCGATGTTGATCGATCCCCCGACCTGGGCGGGGCACGGGCGGCTGTGGTCGCACGTCGCCTCGGACACGTCGCTGGACGAGCTGCACGCGTTCGCCGCGGTCGCGGGAATCCCGGCCGAGGCGTTCGACCGGGACCACTACGACGTCCCGGCCGAGTGGTACGACCGGATCGTCGCGGCCGGGGCCCGGCCGGTGTCGCCCCGGGACATCGTGCGCGCCCTCCGCGCCGTCGGTCTGCGCACCCCGAAGGTGCCGTCGTACCTGCGTCAGGCTTCCTGACGGCCAGTCAGCTCGGTTAGCTCCGCGCTGACGTTCGCTCGCGCGTCCGCCTCCCAGCGATCCCTTCCCGCTGGGGTGCGGAACAGCGCGGGCATCGCGAGCAGCGAGATCAGGATCCGCGCGCGGCCGGCGCGGAACTCCTCGTCCGGGACGTGGGCGTACTCGGCGCGCACCGCGTCGGTGTAGCGGCGGTAGTCCGCCGCCGACCCGGCGAGCACCGCGAGGTCGGCGTCGCAGAGGACCTCGCCGTTGCGGTCGCCCGAGGCGGGATCGTGTGTCGTCGTCAGGCGCACCAGCCGCGCGACCTCGGCCACCCGGGCGGCGGGCAGCCCGAGCGCGGACAGCTCGGCCTCCGCGAGCCGTGCGCTCTGCTCCTCGTCGTCGGGGGCGCAGGCGTACACCGCGTCGTGGTACCAGGCCGCGAGCCGGACGGCGGTCGCGTCGTCCGCGTGGTCGGCGAGGACGTCGACGCCGTCGAGCACCGCCGCGAGGTGGGCGAGGTCGTGGTAGCGCCGGTGGGGCTCGGCCCACCGCCCGAGCAGCTGCGCCCCGGTCGCGGCGGCGTCCGCCGCGCCCGCGCCGCGCAGCAGCGCGTCCCAGCGCTCGACGAGCTCCACGGGAATCAGCCGGTGCCGGGGTCCTCGACCCCGCCGAGGACGTCCTCGGCGTCGAGGATCCGGTACGCGTAGCCCTGCTCGGCGAGGAAGCGCTGGCGGTGCGCGGCGAACTCCTGGTCGACGGTGTCGCGGGAGACGATCGCGTAGAACCGCGCGCCGCGGCCGTCGGCCTTGGGGCGCAGGACCCGCCCGAGGCGCTGGGCCTCCTCCTGTCGCGAGCCGAACGTGCCGGACACCTGGATCGCCACCGCCGCCTCGGGCAGGTCGATCGAGAAGTTGGCGACCTTCGACACGACGAGGACGTGAATCTGCCCGGTGCGGAACAGGTCGAACAGGCGCTCGCGCTCCTTGACCGTCGTCTCGCCCTTGATGACGGGGGCGTCCAGCCGCGCGCCGAGATCGTCGAGCTGGTCGAGGTACTGGCCGATGACGAGGACCTGCTCGCCCGCGTGCTTCTGGACGAGCGCCTCGACCACCCGCGACTTCGACCGCGCGGTGGAGGCGAGCTTGTAGCGCTCCTCGGCCTCGGCGGTCGCGGTGAGCAGCCGCTCGTGGTCGGTCAGCGTCACGCGGACCTCGACGCAGTCGGCGGGCGCGATGTAGCCCTGGGCCTCGATGTCCTTCCACGGGGCGTCGTAACGCTTCGGGCCGATCAGGGAGAACACGTCGCCCTCGCGGCCGTCCTCGCGGATCAGAGTGGCCGTCAGACCGAGGCGGCGCCGCGCCTGCAGGTCCGCGGTCAGCCGGAAGATCGGCGCCGGGAGCAGGTGCACCTCGTCGTAGACGATCAGGCCCCAGTCGCGGGCGTCGAAGAGCTCGAGGTGTGCGTAGACGCCCTTCCGCTTCGTCGTCAGGACCTGGTAGGTCGCGATCGTGACCGGCCGGATCTCCTTGCGCTGCCCGGAGTACTCGCCGATCTCGTTCTCGGTCAGCGACGTGCGCTTGAGCAGCTCCGTGCGCCACTGGTGCGCCGAGACGGTGTTGGTGACGAGGATCAGCGTCGTCGCCTTCGCCTCGGCCATCGCGGCCGCGCCGACGAGGGTCTTGCCCGCGCCGCAGGGGAGGACGACGACGCCGGATCCGCCGTGCCAGAACCCGGTCACGGCCTCGCGCTGGTAGGGCCGCAGCGTCCAGCCGTCCTCGTCGAGGAAGATCGGGTGCGCCTCGCCGTCGACGTACCCGGCGAAGTCCTCGGCCGGCCAGCCGACCTTGAGCAGGACCTGCTTGAGGTGCCCGCGCTCGGACGGGTGGACGACGACCGTGTCGGGGTCGATGCGCTCGCCGACCAGCGGGGCGACCTTCTTCGACCGCAGCACCTCTTCGAGCACCGGCCGGTCGGTGGTCGAGAGCACCAGGCCGTGCACCGGGTGTTTCTCCAGTCGCAGCCGGCCGTAGCGGGCCATGGTCTCCGCGACGTCGACGAGCAGCGAGTGCGGAACGGCGTAGCGGGAGTACTTCAGCAGCGTGTCGACGACCTGCTCGGCGTCGTGGCCGGCCGCCCGGGCGTTCCACAGGCCCAGCGGCGTCAGCCGGTAGGTGTGGACGTGCTCGGGGGAGCGCTCCAGCTCGGCGAAGGGCGCGATGGCCCGCCGACAGGCCTCGGCCTGCTCGTGGTCGACCTCGAGCAGGAGGGTCTTGTCGGACTGCACGATCAGCGGGCCGTCGGTCATCCGACCCATTCTGCTTGATCCCTGGGAATCGTGTCGGGGAGTGAACGTTCGGTCCCGCTCCGGCGTCTGTGCTGCGAAAGCTCGCAACGCAGGAGGAACGATGTCCGCCACCGTCCGGTATGTCTACGACCGCCCGCTGCCGTTCGCCCGTCACCTGCGGATCGACTTCCTCAACGAGGACGGCGCCGTCACCTCGTCGATCGTCTCCACCTTCGAGCCCGGCAAGGGCTGGGTCACCTCCACCACCCGCCTGCCGCTGGCGTCCGGCGCCGCCTGACCCGGGCCGGATCGCGGGGCGGGTAACGTCCCGCGAATGATCGGCACCGAGTTCCGGGTCGAGATCGACCCGAAGGAGATCGACGACCTTCGCGAGCGCCTGCTCCGGACCCGCTGGGCGAATCCCGAGCCGGTGGACGACTGGTCCCAGGGCGTCCCGCTCGACTACGCGAAGGACGTCGCGAGCTACTGGGTCCACGGCTACGACATGAACCGCGTCGCGGACCGGATCAACGTCCACCCGCAGTTCCTGGTCGAGATCGACGGCGTCGACATCCACGTCCTGCACGCCCGCTCGCCGCACCCGCAGGCCCGGCCGCTGGTGATCACCCACGGGTGGCCCGGGTCGGTGATCGAGTTCCTCGACGTGATCCCGCTGCTGACCGACCCGCCGGACCCCGCGGACGCGTTCCACGTCGTCTGCCCGACGCTGCCGGGCTTCGGGTTCAGCGGCAAGCCGACGGAGACGGGCTGGAACGTCCAGCGCATCGCGCGGGCGTGGGCGCAGCTGATGGCGAAGCTCGGCTACGACCGCTACTGGGCCCAGGGCGGGGACTGGGGCTCGTTCATCACCGGTGACCTCGGGGCCGTCGACCCCGACCACGTCGCGGGCATCCACATGACGCTGCCCCGCGCGCCGAGCGTCCCGGACGCCGAACTCAGCGACCTCGACCGGGCGTGGCTCGCCGACGCCGAGGAGTGGCGCGCCCGCGGCCAGGGCTACTCGGCGCAGCAGAGCACCCGGCCGCAGACGATCGGCTACGGCCTCGTCGACTCCCCGGCTGCGCAGCTGACCTGGATCCTCGACAAGTTCTGGGCCTGGACCGACAACGGCGGCGACCTGGAGTCGGTCATCTCGCGCGACGTCCTGCTCGACAACGTGATGCTCTACTGGCTCCCCGCCGCCGGGGCCTCCTCGGCCCGGATCTACTGGGAGAACTTCCCCCGCCACCTCGGCCGCGACCCGGTCGGCGTCCCGATGGGGGCCTCGTTCTTCCCCCGCGAGGTCGTGAAGACCCCGCGCCCCTGGCTGGAGCGGCGCTTCTCCGACATCCGGTACTTCAACACCGACCTCGAACGGGGCGGCCACTTCCCGTCCCTCGAGGTCCCGGAGGCCTTCGTCGCCGAGGTCCGCGCCTGCTTCCGCCTGATGCCCTGACCTGCCCCTGCCCTGACCTGGCCTGTGGAAAAGAAAGGGTGACACCCCTTACTGCGCAGTAAGGGGTGTCACCCTTTCTTGACAGGGGCGGGGCGGGCCAACTTCTCCGGCGTGGCGCGCCTATCCGAGGCCTGGGATAGGCGCGGCGCGCAGGAGAAGTTGCGCCCCCGGGGGGCTACGCGTCGGCGACGGCGGAGATGCGGGAGAGGGCGAAGGAGCGGACCCGGGCCTGGCGGTGGTCGAAGGCCTTGAGGACGCCGCCCTCGACGGCGATGGGGTCGACGATCCGGTCGGTGGCGGTGCCGTCGTCCCCGACGTAGCCGAGCCAGAGCGAGGTCTGGGCGTCGGCGGCGGCGCGGAGGCGGCTGATCAGGGCACTGGTCGAGGTCGGCTTCTCGGTCAGCGTCGAGGGGCGCTCGGCCTCCTCGGCGGACCGGCGGGCCCCGACGGCGGCGGCGCGGTCGCCGGCGCGCAGGGCGCGGACCGCGGCCGCCCGCAACTGGGGCGTCGGGGCGGGCCGGTCGGAGAGCACCGGCTTGGGCGCGGTGCGCGGGCCCGTCCGGCGCGCGTCGGGACGCCGGAGCACGACGGCTCCCGTCGCGGACTCCGCCGCCGGGGCGTAGCCGAGCTCGCGCAGGGTCGCCAGGACGGTGTCGACGGCCACCGAGGCGATTGCGACGGTCGGGGCGAGCTTGCGCAGCCCGAGCTTGGCCGCGCGCCGGTCCGAGACCAGCTCCGAGACGACGGTCTCGTCGTCGCAGCGCAGGTACGCATCCGCGGTGCCGACGCGGATGCGGCCGTGCCGGCGGGCCACGTCGTCGACGAGGTAGGTCAGCGGCTGCGGCACCGGCGTCCGGGACGCCCGGGCGAACAGTTCGTGCAGGTCGGCAGCGCTGCGTCCCGCGTCGAGCGCACGGCGGATCGACGCGTCGGTGAAGCGGAACACAGTCGCGCCGCCGGTCGACTCGACGTCGGCTGCGAGGGAGAGGTCCGCGGCCAGCGACCGGACCAGCGGCCCGGGCGCGATCGCGGTCAGGTCGGCCTGCAGCATCACGTGGTCCAGCGGCTGGGGCAGTTCGTCCGACAGCCGGCTCACGGCGTCCTCGACCTCGCCGGCGATCAGCGCCCTTCCGTACGAGGTCAGCGCCCCGCGACCGGTGACGCCGAGCAGTTCCGCCTCGGTCAACGTCCACCGCACGAGGTCGGGACGCAGCGCCCCGCCGCGCCGCGGCCGTTGCCAGGTCAGGCGGGCCAGAATGTCGACGGCGCCGGTGGTCTGACCCGGCGTCAGGGATGCGAGCTCGGACAGGACGGCGAGACGGATCTCCGGTGCGGTGCCCCGGTCCAGCTCGCGACCGAGCGCCGCGACCGACTTGTCCTTCCCGTCCGGCCGCGAACCCACGAGGCCGACGACGCGGCTGCTGGCCAGCCAGGCCGCAGCGAGCGCCGCCCAGCGCCGGCCGGTGCCGAACGCGCGCCACCGGTCGAACTCCGGCGTCGGCAGGAAGATCTCCGAGGTGCCCGAACTCTCGGTCGCCACCAGCCCCGCGACGAACGCGGTCTCGACCAGGAGGGCCGCGGCGAAGGCGTCGCCGTCGACGGCGGCCTGCACCCGCTTGAGGTCACGGACGCCGAGGCCGCCCCCGCCGGTCCGTAGGGCGACGGGCGGGTCGAGCGCCCACTCGTCGAGCAGGTCCTCGACGCGGCGCACGAAGGTCATCGCCGCTCCGGCGCCGGCGCGGTCCGCCGCGTCGACACCGACCTGAGAGGCCGTCAGTTCTGGCGGCGACAGCTGCGGGTCGGGGTGGAGCGCCCCGCCGCGGAACGCGACCGCGACCTCCGCGGGGAGGACGGCCCGCTCGCCGTCGAGAGCGACCAGGATCCCGCGGGCGAGCAACCACTCGATCGGGCCGTTCGCGGTCGCGGCGGTGACGTCGCGGTCCGCGCGCCCGATCGTGCCCACGCCGCCACCGGCGTCCAGCTCGGTCAGCAACTGCCGGGCACCCGCCGGGGCCTGCTCCAGCAGCGCCGCCAAGGTCGCCGGCCGGGACAGGTGTCGGGTCAGGGCCGTCAGGGCCGCCGGCGGATCCGGCTCCCCGGGCAGCCCGAGGTCGGCGAGGATCTGTGCCAGTCGCGACGGGCGGTACCCCGCGGCGGCCTGGGCCAGCGGCGGGCCGGTCCCGCCCGGGCCGGGGCCGAGCAGCTCCCGGACCGTCCGGACCACCCGCAGGTTGTCGTCCGGCCCCCAGACCAGCGCCCGCTCGCGCAGGACGTCCAGCGCGCGCTCCACCGCGGCCGCCGGGGCGGGCACCAGGCGTTCCAGAGCCGCCAGCGTGCCCGGCTCGCCCTGGTGGGCGACGCCGTCGAGCACCTGCAGTGTGAAGCGGTCGAGCGCGTCGAGGGCTCGGGCCACGGAGGTCCGTGTCGTCGCCCGGGCGACGAGATTGGTCATGTCGGTGGGGACCGGTGCGACCAGGTCCGGGCGCGCGCCGAGCAGTGCCGCGAGGCCGTCGTCGTCCCGCGCGCGCAGCTCGTCGGCCAACGTGCGCACGCCGGTGGAGTACCCCGCGCTCATCCGCTCCACGTTACGCCGCGCGGGTGGCGGGCGCGGAACGCGCGCGGATCGCGGGGGGCAATGCGGTTTCCGCGCCCCCGGGAGGGCCATGATCGTCGTCGTGGGCATGTTGCCGGGCGACGAACTCGTCGCGGACTACCTCGCCCGCGCCGGCCGGGTCGCGGCCGACGCGCTGGCGCCGGCTGACAGTGCCGTCGTCGTCGAGGAGATCGGTCGCCGGGTGCGCGCCCGCGTCGGCGCCCCGCCCCGCTGGGACCTGCGCGGCACCCAGCACCAGCTCGCCGAGCTCGGGGAGCCCGAGGATCTGGTCGAGGCCGTCGCCGCGGAGCTGATCCCGGGTCACGCGAAGGCCCCCGAGCCGGAGCCCGTCGTCGAGCTCGAGATCGAGCCCGACACCGACTTCCCCACCCTGGACCTCGGCGCGGTCCCGCCGCCGGTCCCGCCGCCGGTCCCGCGGCTGCCGCTCCAGGCCGACCGGTCGGCCCAGTCCGCGTACAGCGGCCGGCCGGCCCCGACCTTCCGTCCGATGTTCCGCGACGAGGAGGAGGCGCTGCGGATCCGGCCGATCGCGGCCGACGAGTCCGTGGCCCGTGACACCCCGCTGTCGGGGATGGGCCGGCTCGGGTGGGAGCTCGCCGCCCTGGCCGTCCTGGCGATCGCGGTGTTCCCGTTCGGCTACCTGGGCTGGTTGCTCGGGGCCGTGCTCGTCGTGCGGTCCCGCTACTGGGAGATCTCGGACAAGGTCCGGGTCCTCGCCGGCATGCCCGCCGCCGGTGTCGGGTTCGCCGTCCTCTGGGCGTGGCTGCAGGCGACGCAGATCCAGGAGTCCGACAACTCCGGGACGCGTCTGTCCGAGGCCTGGCACTCCTTCGCCGACACCTTCGCCGTGCTGCCCCAGATCTGCGGGCTGCTGGGCGCGCTCTACCTCGGCTACGCCCTGGTGCGGGACCACCACACCGGCTGAGCCGACCGTCAGGCGGCGGCGTGCGACTCGATCCCGACGAGCACGTGGTGGTCCGGCCGCTCGACCTCGGCGGCGTCGCAGGACAGCGCCCGGGCGCAGGCGGCCAGGCGGCGCTTCACGGTGACGGCGAGGATCCGCCCGGCGACGAGCAGGTCGACGCGGGTGGTGTCCTCGTCGAGCTGCACCACGCCCTGGTGGGCGACGGCCGCGACGTCGAGGACGCCGAACTCCGCCCGGGCGAACCACTCCGCGGACTGCGCGGCCCCGGGGAGCCCGGCCCGCCCGCGGTAGTGCGGCAGCACGACCTCGCCCCGCAGCGAGGCGAGGCCGACGGCCGGAGCGTTCTCCGCGTTCAACGCCCCGTGGTAGGTCGCCTCCGGCAGCGTCACGGTCGTCGCGGCGAAGCGGTGCCCGCCGAGGTGGGTGGTCTCCCAGATGGCGTCGCCGAGCTCGCGCGCCAGCGCGTCCGCGGCCGGCCGGCCGGAGTGGGCGCAGCAGGCGTCGTGCCGGCCGTGCGCGCAGATCAGCAGGATCCGGTCGCGCACCGGCGCCCCGAAACCGCCGTGGATGCCCGCGGCGATCGCCTCGAGGTCGAGGTCGAGCAGGTCGCGCAGGTCCCCGACCTCCGCCCCGCGCAGCCACGGCTGCGGCCCGCTGAAGCCCAGGTAGACCTGGTGCGGGCTGCGCCGGCGGCCGCGCGTGCGCCGGATCAGCTGGGGGCGGACCTTGAGTTTGCGGGCGCGCACCATGAACTCGGACACACCCGGCGGGAGGTCGGTGTCGTCCTCGTTGGCCGGCCACGGCCCGGGGTGTTCCATGACGAGCCAGCCCCTGGGTTTGGTCGGCGCCGAACCGTGCAGGGGCTCTTCGAGGGCGGCACGCAGCACGCCGCAGCGGAGGTCGCTCATGTCACCACCACGGGGAGTGCGCAGCCGCCGGCGAGGCAGGCCACGAAATCAGGCTAGCGGCGGGCCGGTCCGGCTCCGGGGGAGACCGCGAACAGACGTGAGGAATGCCCGCCGGAACTCGTGACGCACGGAGCGCGGCCCTTGGGTAGCCTCGGCGTTTTCCAGTTTCGGTCCAGCAGCTTTCGGTCCAGCAGCGAGGTCAGCGTGCCCACCGGCAAGGTCAAGTGGTTCGACATCGAGAAGGGCTTCGGCTTTCTCGCGCAGGACAACGGCCCGGACGTCTTCGTGCACAAGGACGCCCTTCCGGCGGGAGTGGCGACGCTCAAGCCCGGGACCCGCGTCGAGTTCGGCATCGCCCAGGGCCGCCGGGGTGACCAGGCGCTGTCCGTGCGCGTCCTCGACCCGCTGCCGTCGGTGGCCAAGGCCATGCGCAAGGACCCCGACGAGATCGCGATCCTGCTCGAGGACCTGATCAAGCTCCTCGACAACGTCTCGAACTCCTACCGCCGCGGCCGGCGCCCGGCGCCCGCGGAGGCCAAGAAGGTCGCCGCGGTGCTCCGCGCCGTCGCCGACGACGTCGAGGCCTGAGGCCTGAGGCCCGAGCTCAGTAGCTGTCGTCGCCCCGGTTCCGGGTCGGCGGGAAGTCGCGCGGCGCGGGCCGGGGGTGCGCCGGCGGGGCCGGCGGGGTCGAGTCCGCGCGCGGCGGCGCCGGGGCGGGCGGGGCCTGCTTGCGGGCCTTGACCTGGTCGCGGCTGACCTTGCCGTGGCGGAGCATCTCCAGCGTCAGACCGACGATGGCGATCCCGGCGACGGCGAACGCGAGCCCGCCGCGCAGCGGGAGGGCGATGCCGATCGCGCCGCCGATGACCCAGGCGAGCTGCAGACGCGTCTCACTGCGGGCGAAGGCGGAGCTCTGGACGGCCTCCTCGACGTCGCGCTGGATCATCGAGTCCAGCGAGAGTTTGCCGAGGGTCTGGGCGAACCCGACGACGAACCCCGCCGCGAGCACGACCGTGATGCCGTACCAGATCGCCGCGCCGAAGATCGCGACCACGTCGGCGACGAGCAGCGCGACGATGACGATCTCCGGCCCGCGGGTCTTGAGGGCGCTGCCGACCGCGGTCCCGGCCGCGCTGCCGACGCCGGCGGCGCCGATCACCAGGCCGAGCTGGACGTTGCCGTTCATGTCGCCGATCGGGTGTTCCCGGAGCAGGAACGCCAGGTACAGCGTGAGGAAGCCGGACAGCCCACGGAACGCGGCGTTGGCGCGGACGCCCATGTCGACCGCCGCCCCGACGTAGCGCCCCTTGCCCAGGCCCGACCGCGCCTCGAACGAGGCGCGGGAGTCACGGGCGTCGGAGTCGATCTGCGCCGGCAGGCGCAGGGAGAGCACGACGCCGATCCCGAACAGGACGGTCGCGATACGCAGCGTCCACTCCGGGCCGGCGACGCTCTGGATCGGTGCGACCGCCGCCGTCGCGACCGTGGCGGCGGCGAGACCGGCCATGTTCGTCCACGAGTTCGCGCGCACCAGCGGGATGCCCGGCGGCAGCAGCCGGGGCACCCCGGCGGCCTTGATCAGGACGTAGGCCTTCGAGGCCATCAGGCAGCCGAAGGCGCCGGCGTAGATGAACAGGTCGGCGTCCTGGACGCCGCCGGCGATCGTCCACGCGAGGACGGCGCGGACGAGGAACGTCGTCGCGAGGGCCCAGCGGCGGCCGGAGCGGAACCTGTCGAGCAGCGGGCCGATCAGCGGGGCCAGCAGCGCGAACGGGACCATCGTGATCAGCAGGAACAGCGCGACCCGCCCGCGGGCCTGGTCGGCGTCGCTGGGGTTGAAGAACAGCGTCCCGGCCAGCGCAATCGTGACCAGGATGTCGCCGGCGGCGTTCAGGCCGGACAGTTCGGTCAGCTTCGCCATGCCGGACTCGCCCGCACCCTGCGCGTTCGTCGCCCGGCGGACCGTGCGGCGCGTGGCGTCCGCGGTCTTCGCGCTGGCCCGGGCGGTGCTGCGGGCGGCGAGGCGCCAGGCCGCGAACAGGCCCATCTCGTCGGTCGGCGGGGGCGGCGGCGTGTTCGGCGGCGTCGACCCCGGACCGGCCCCGGACCCGTACTGGGGTGGGGGCGCCCCGTACGGCGGGGGCGGGTCTCCGGGGCTCACGGTCCCTATCCTGCCCCGCGCCGCAACTCCGACAACCGTGACACCGGACGTCCGCGCGCCGCGACATGAGGTTGAATTCACGGGTGACCGCCACGACTCGCTCCCGCCGCTCCGCCGGACCCGACCCTGCCTGCGTCGAGGCGGTCGAGCTCGCCCGAGCCGCGGCCGCCGAGGCGGCGCCCGGCGAGATCGGTGACCACCTCGGCTTCGACAGCGAGGACGAGCGCCTCGTCACCCACCGGTTCGCCACCACCAACCCCGGTTACGTGGGCTGGCACTGGGCCGTCACCGTGGTCCGCGCGTCACGCGCCAAGGACGTGACGGTCTCCGAGGTCGTGCTGCTGCCGGGCGAGACCGCCGTGCTCGCGCCGCCGTGGGTCCCGTGGGCCGAGCGCTTCCAGCCCGCCGACCTCGGCCCGGGCGACATCCTCCCGCCGCCGGAGAACGACGACCGGCTCGTCCCCGGGTACACCGGCGAGACCGACGCCCCCTACGACCCCGCCGACGGCGGCGCCTACGCCGACACGGTCGCGGCCGTCGCCGACGAGCTCGGCCTCGGCCGGGCGCGGGTGCTCTCGCCCGTCGGCCGCGCGGACACCGTCGACCGCTGGTACTCCGGTGACCGCGGCCCCGAGGCCCCCCTCGCCGCCGCCGCGCCCGCGCAGTGCACGACCTGCGGCTTCCTGCTCCCGCTCGCGGGCTCGATGGCGCGCGTGTTCGGTGTCTGCGCCAACGAGCAGGCCCCCGACGACGGCCGGGTCGTCTCCTACGACCACGGCTGCGGCGCGCACTCCGAGATCGTCGCCGCCCCCGCGGCCCTCGGCGAGCGGCTCCCGCCCGTCCTCGACCACGTCGACTACGACCTCGTCGAGCGCGGCGGCCCCGAGGACGCGGCCGCGGAGCCGACTGTCGGCGACGGTGTCGGCGCCGGCGACGGTGTCGTCGTCGAGGTCGTCACCGAGCCCGACCCGGAGTAGCCGCTACGGCGTGGGGCCGGCCGCCCGGCGGCGCCGGCCCGCGCGCCGGGCCTCGACCCGCCGGCGGGTGAGCCACCAGCCCCAGCAGCCGAGGCCGAACCCGGCGGCGGCGGTCCACAGGTACCACTCGTTGCCGTTGTCCTCCAGGCGGCCGTGGAAGACCAGCAGGACGGCCCAGGCGACGAACCACGCCGCGGTCCCGATGGCGACGACGACCGACTCGTCGACCTCCATCGGCTCGGGGTCCGGACGCCGAGCCGACGTCGCGGCCCGTGCCCGTCTGCCTGCCATGGCCGTCAGCCTAACCAGGGTCTCGTGACACGATGAGGGCCGATCCGATCCCCACGCCCCGGAGCCGACACCGTGTCTGACCTGCGCGAACGCACCATCGACATCGTCAAGACCTACGGCCTGGTGCACCGCGAGGAGCCGTTCCGCCTCGCCTCGGGTGAGTTGTCCCACGACTACATGAACGGCAAGAAGGCCCTCGCAGCCGGCGACCGCCTCAAGACCGCGTGCGAGGCGATCGTCGAGATGGTCGCCGAGCAGGGCGTCGAGTTCGACGCCGTCGGCGGCCTGACCCTGGGCGCGGACTGCTACGCGTACGGGATCGCGATGCTGACCGGCAAGGAGTGGTTCGTCGTCCGCAAGCAGCAGAAGGACCACGGCGCCCAGAAGCGGGTCGAGGGTGCCGAGCTCGGCCCGGGCGTCCGCGTGCTGCTCGTCGACGACGTCGTCACCACCGCGGGTTCGATCCTGCAGTCGCTCGACGTCGTGCAGGAGCTCGGCGCGGAGGTCGTCCTCGCCGTCACCCTGGTCGACCGCGGCGACGTCGGCCGGATCAAGTTCGCCGACCGCGGGATCCCCTACTCCCCGCTGCTCACCTACGCCGACCTCGGGATTCGGCCCGTCGGCGGCGCCGCCTCCGCCTGATCGCCGCGTCCTCTCCTGCGCGCCGCGGCTGTCCCGGGGCGCAGGGACGCAACTTCTCCTGCGCGCCGCGGGTATCCCGGGCCCGGGATGGGCGCGCCAGGCTGGAGAAGTTGAGCCCGCCGGGCGGGCGCGAAAAGAATTTCGTTAGCCTAAGTAATGAGTTACGATGACGGCATGACGACGCTCTCCGCCGCCGACCTCGAACTGGCCCACGGCGTGCGGATGGCGGTCACCCGCCTCGCCCGCCGGCTGCGGAACCAGCGCGCCGACCTGTCCCTGACGCCGAGCCAGCTCTCGGCCCTGGCGGCCCTCGACAAGCACGGCCCGATCACGCCCGGGCAGCTCGCGGACCACGAGAAGGTCCAGCCGCCGTCGATGACGCGTGTGCTCGGGGTGCTCGAGGAGAAGGGTCTCGTCGTGAGCACCCCGCACCCCACCGACCGGCGGCAGAAGGTCGTCGAGGTGACCTCGGCCGCCCACGCGATGCTCGTCGCGGACCGGCGCGCCCGGGAGGAGTGGCTCGCGAGCCGGATGGCCGAGCTCACCTCCGCCGAGGTCGCGGCCCTCCGGGCGGCGACGCCGGTCCTGGAGAAGCTGATCGCCCCGTGAGCCCGACCTTCAAGAGTCTCTCCGTCCCCAACTACCGCCGATACTTCACCGGGATGGCCGTGTCCAACACGGGTTCCTGGATGCAGCGGGTGGCGCAGGACTGGCTGGTGCTGCAGCTCTCGAGCGGCAGCGCGGTCACGCTCGGCATCACGACGGCGCTGCAGTTCGGCCCGATCGTCCTGCTGTCCTCGCTCGGCGGCGTCCTGGCCGACCGCTACGACAAGCGCAGGCTGCTGTTCGTCACGAACACGGTGATGGGGCTGCTCGCGCTGATCCTCGGAGCGCTCGTGCTCACCGACCTCGCAGCGGTCTGGCACGTGTACGTCCTCGCCGCGGGGCTCGGCGTGGTCGCGGCCCTCGACACCCCGACCCGGCAGGCGTTCGTCGTCGAGATGGTCGGCCGGGAGGACCTGCCCAACGCCGTCGGCCTGAACTCGGCGTCCTTCAACGGTGGCCGCATCATCGGTCCGGCGGTCGCCGGTTTCCTGATCGAGGCCTTCGACGGCGACACCGGCTGGGTCTTCCTGATCAACGCCCTCACCTACCTCGCGCCGGTGATCGCCCTGCACCGCATGCGGGTGGCCGACCTGCACCGCAGCGAGCTCGCGCCCCGCGGCCGCGGGCAATTGGCCGAGGGCATCCGCTACGTCCGCGGGCGGCCGGACCTGATGGCCGTGCTGTTCGTCGTCTTCTGCCTCGGCACGTTCGGCCTCAACTTCCAGATCACCAACGCCCTGATGGCCACGGCGGAGTTCGGCAAGGGCGCCGGCGAGTTCGGTCTGCTCGGGTCCGCGATCGCGGTCGGGTCGCTCGCCGGTGCGCTGCTCGGCGCCCGGCGGACGGAGGTCCGCGTCCGCCTCGTGATCGGGGGTGCGCTCGCCTTCGGGCTGCTGGAGATCGTCTCGGGCGTGATGCCGAACTACGGGCTCTACGCGGCGTCACTTCCCGCCGTCGGCGTCGCGGCGCTGCTGACGACGACCGCCGCGAACTCGGTCATGCAGCTCTCCGTCGCGCCTGCGATGCGGGGCCGCGTGATGGCGCTGTACATCACGGTCCTGTTCGGCGGGACGCCCGTCGGCGCCCCCCTCGTCGGCTGGCTGGCGGAGGAGTGCGGGCCGCGCTGGTCGCTCGTCGTGGGTGGGGTCGTCACCGCCGCGTCCGCCGCGCTGGCAGGCTCGTACCTGGCCCGCCGCGCGAAGATCACCGTCCGGGCCACGGTCTTCCCCCGTCCGCGTCTGAGCCTGGAGTACCCGGTGAGCGAGCCCGTTCCGTGAGCACTGAACGCGGCTCCGCGAGGACGAAGTCCGTGCCGGAGACGCCGTGAGGTTGTTCGTCAGTGTGCGACCGCCGGCGGACGCGCTCGCGGCGCTGGACGCCGAGCTGGGCCGGGTTCGGGCGATCGCGCCGTCCGGCCTGCGCTGGACCCGGCCCGAGCAGTGGCACCTGACGCTCGCGTTCCTCGGGGAGGTCGCGGACGACACGGTGCCGGCGCTGACCGCCGCCCTCGACGCCGTCATGTCCGACGCCCCGATGACCCTCCGCCTCGCCGGCGGCGGGTGCTTCGGGACGAACGTGCTCTGGGTCGGCCTCGCCGGCGACGTTCACGCCCTGCGGACCCTCGCCGAGGCCGTCACCGCCGCCGCCCGCGGGGTCGCCGTCGAGCTCGACGACCGGCCCTACCGTCCGCACCTGACCCTCGCCCGGGCCGGGAAGACCTCCGCCGACCTGCGTCCCGCGGCCGGCGAACTGGCCCAGATCGTCGGCCCGACCTGGGACGTCGACGCCGTCCACCTCATGGCCAGCCGCCTCGGCCAGAGCCCCGGCGGCAGCGCCCTGCACGCCCCGATCGCCACCTGGCCGCGGCGCCGCCGCGGACCTGCGTAGCGTTGCCCGGCGTGGGTGGGCCTGGACGCACGCGGACGCTGGTGACAGCGGTCCTCGTCGTGCTGGTGCTCTCGGTCGTCGCCTCGACCGTCGTCGACTACTTCTCCGGCTGACCCGCCCCGCCCCCGCCCTGCACTGGAGATGACATCTCCAGTGCACCCGGCCGTTCTCGGTGGAGATGTCATCCCCACTGGATTGGGCGGTTTCCGGTGGAGATGTCATCTCCAGGGGGCGGGGCGAGGGGTTAGTCGGCGCGGCGGGTGAGGGGGACCCGGCCGATCGAGCCGAGCATCGCGACCAGCACCGCGAGGAGCGGGACCGCGGCGACGGTGAGCATCAGGTCGCCCCAGGGGACGATCGTCTCCGTCGCTCCGGTGGCGGGGCGGGCGGCGTGGGCGAAGTAGAACCCGAACCCGAGGCCCAGGGCGACGCCGAGGACCGCGAGCACGAGCGCCTGCGCCCCGGCCAGGCGGCGCCGGCGGCTCGGGGGCGCCCCGATCGCCGACAGCGTCGCGAGGTCCGGCCGGCCTTCGGCGGCGGAGAGGGCGACGCACATCGCGACCCCGAGCAGGGCGATCAGCGCGGCCGCGGCGGTCAGGCCGACCCGCACGAGCCGGGTGTGGTCCTTCTCCGCGTCCGAGGAGATGACCGGCATCCCCATCGCCTCCGCGGCCGCGATCGCGGCCCCGGCCTGCTCCCGCGACTCCGGCGGGTAGGACAGCAGCGTCGTGGTGTCCTCGGCCTTCCAGCCCTGCCGCTCGACGAGCGAGGAGGGCACGAACACGGCGGGCAGCTGGGTGTAGGCCTGGTCGCGGGGCAGGACGACGGCCGCGAGGCGGACCTGGCGCGCGCCCGCGTCGACGTCGAAGCCCTCGACGAGGGTCAGTCGCCCGGCGGAGTCGAGGAGGCCGTCGTCGAACACGACGGCCTTGCCGGCGTCCAGCGCGTCCTTCGCGGCGGCCGCGCCGGCGACGCGGCCGGACGCGAGCTCGACGAGGTCGGGGGTGCCGACGCCGACCTGCGTCCACGGGCCGCCGCGGGGGCTGACGGCATGGACCGGGAGGCGGCCGCCGTCGTCGTCGATCTCCCCGACGGGCTGCTGCACCGGGATCACCGTCGCGCCGGGGATCACCTGCCGCACGGCGGCGGTGGCCTGGCTGAGCTGCGCGGAGTCGACGGCCCGCTGGTTGTCGAGAGCGAGCACGCGGTCGGGGACGGCGCCCGCCTCGAAACGCTCCTTGCCCTCCCGGTCGGACGCGATCAGGCACGAGATCGCGACGGCGCCGCCGACGGCCACCGCGATCGCGGCCGTCGCCGGCCCGGTGCGGTGCCGGTGCCGCGCGGCGTCGCGGGTGGCGAGGCGCAGCGTGACGGGCAGTCGGCCGGCCAGCTTCGCCAGCGCCGCCAGCAGGGCGGGCGCGAGCAGGAGCAGGCCCGCGACGACCACGAAGACCCCGACGAGGATCGCGATCGAGCCGGTGGTGTCGTCCAGGCGCCCCTCCGAGCCGGCCAGGCTGGAGATCCGGTCCGACGGCGCGTACTCGAACCACTGCGTCGGGCCGCTCGACATCAGCGAGGACGCGATCAGGCTCAGCGTCACACCCCCGGCGACGAGCACACCACCGAACAGCGGCGCCCAGCGCGACCGCGCGGTCGGGACGGGGAAGCGCGCGGCGAGGGCGTCGACGATGCGGCGCCGGCCCGCGGTGATCGCGGGGAACATCGCGGCGGCCAGGCCGGAGCCGACGCCGACCAGCGCGACGACGACCAGCTCGGTCCACCCGAAGTGGACGCCGATCATCACCTCGT
The DNA here is from genome assembly GCF_039525035.1 of Sporichthya brevicatena. NCBI lineage: Bacteria > Bacillati > Actinomycetota > Actinomycetes > Sporichthyales > Sporichthyaceae > Sporichthya > Sporichthya brevicatena. The sequence goes on along the minus strand of NZ_BAAAHE010000011.1, from coordinate 42,542 downwards.
TGTTCAGACGCTCGAGCAGCGGCCGCGCGGCGACCACGCCCCCGATGCCGGCGGCCACACCGGCCACCGCGCCGACGAGGCCGAGCAGCAGGCCCTGCGCCAGCACGACGCGGCGCAGGTCGCCGGGCGACCCGCCCTGGGCGGCGATCATCCCGAGGTCGCGGGTCTGGCGCCGCGCGCCGACGGCGAAGGCGGTGCCGGCCAGGAGCACCACCTCGAGCAGCCCCAGACCCGCGACCAGCGTCACCAGCGCGGCGGCCTTCAGGTCGTCGCCGCTCGCCCGGCTGAGGTCACCGAGACCGATCTCGTAGGACGAGGACTGGCTGCGCAGCTGGACGTACATGTCGAGTGAGCGCAGGTCGCGCAGCTGCTCGAGCGTCGCGTTCTCGAACTGCTTCGGCAGGTCGATGTAGTAGACGCCGTCGAGGCTCGAGGCGTCCCCGTTCAGGGCCTTCGCGATCGGGGAGTTCGCCGGCATCACGACGAGCGGGCAGCTCAGGCAGAACGGGTTCTGGGCGATGCCGGAGACCGTCGCCGACGGCCCGTTGCGCAGCGAGATCGTCGCACCGACGCCGTTCCCGGGCAGGCCGAGCTTGTCGGCGAGCTTCGCGCTGATCGCCACCTCGCCGGCCTTCGGAGCGGACCCGGACTTCAGTCGTGCGGTCGCGCGGGTCAGCGGGTCACCGAGGTGATCGGTGATCAGGTACGAGGACTCCGCGAGCCGACCGGGTGCGCTGAACACCGCGTTGCTCTCGGACTGCTGGAAGGCGGCGCGGCTGCCGGGCGGCAGGGCCGCCTTGATCTGAGCCTCCGTCACGTCGGGACCGGAACCCTCGCGGAAGCTCGGGTACAGGACCGCGTCGGAGCCGCCGAACGATCGCTCCCGCTCCAGGGCCGGCGAGGTCTGCGTCCGGTAGAGGACGTCCACGCCGGTGGCCGCGGCGACCGGCGCGAGGATCAGGATCACGATGAGCAGCGAGCGCCACCTGTGCCGCAGGGCGTCCCGGCGGGCGAGCCGGAGCGCGGCGCGCCAGGCCGTCACGACGAGGTCCGCAGCGTGGAGCGCGAGCGCGGAACGCCGGTGCCGTCGCTGACCAGGGCGCCGTCCCGCAGGGTCACGATGCGGTCGGCCCAGCCGGCCATCCGGGCGTCGTGGGTGACGACGATCCCGGCCGCGCCCGCGTCGCACCGCGCGCGCAGCAGCTTGAGGATCGCCTCACCGGTGACGGAGTCCAGCGCCCCGGTCGGCTCGTCGGCGAGCACCAGGCGGCGCGGTCCGATCAGGGCGCGGGCGATCGCGACGCGCTGGCGCTGACCGCCGGACATCTGGTCGGGGAAGGAGTTCGCGTAGCCGGCGAGGTCGACCTCGGCGAGCGCCGCGGCCGCCTCGGCGAGCGCGGTCCTCGACCGGATCCCGTCGAGCTCGCGGGGGAGCGCGACGTTCTCGGCCGCGGTGAGGGCCGGGAGCAGGTTGAGGTCCTGGAACACGTACCCGATCGCGCGCCGGCGCAGGGCGGCCAGGGCGGCGGCGGGCTGCCCGCGCATGGTCGTCCCCTCGACGACGACGTCACCGGAGGTGGCGGCGTCGAGACCACCGGCGACGTTGAGCAGCGTCGACTTGCCGGAGCCGGACGGCCCCATGACGGCGACGAGTTCGCCGGCCTCGACCGCGAGGTCGACCTCGCGCAGGGCGTGCACGGCGGTCGGACCGCTGCCGTGCACGCGGCTCACGCCGCGAAGTTCGAGGACGGGGGTCATGAGGTCACACTCCGGGTCAGATCAGGGTTGGCGGGTGGTGTGGGTGGTCGGGTGAGCAGGACCTGCTCGCAGTGGTCGAGCCAGCGGATCTCCGCCTCGGCGGCGAAGATCGCGGCCTCGGCGACGAGCTCGGCCGCGAGGTCGCCACTCGCCTTGCGCCGGGTGGCGGCCCGGATCGCGCGGTGGGCGGCGGTTCGCTGGGCGTCGATCACCGCGAGGGCGTCGACGGTCGGGGTCGCGACGGCCATCGCGACCTTGATGACGAGTTCGTCCCGGGGCCGGGCGTCGTGCTCGATCGGCTCGTCGAACCAGGCCGCGAGCTCGGCGCGGCCGGCCTCGGTGATCCGGTAGACGACCTTGCCGGACTCGTCGGCGGTGCCGACGGGCTCGACGAGGCCGTCCCGGTCGAGCCGGTTCAGCGTCGTGTAGACCTGCCCGACGTTCAGCGGCCAGGTCGCTCCCGTCGCGGCCTCGAACTCGACCCGGAGCTGGTAGCCGTACTTCGGGCCACCCTCCAGGAGAGCGAGAAGGCCGTTCCGGATGCTCATGGATACTGAGTATGCATACTGAGTATGCGTCCCGCCACCCGGATCCCCATCCAGGAGACTGATCTCATGCCCGAGCCGCTCGCCGCCGCCCTCGCCGAGGTGCGTGCGCTGCTGCTGGACGCCGACCTGCACCGCGCCGTCGCGGCCGGCCGGCGCCACGGCGCGCCGCGCCCGCAGTGGCGGCGCGCGGAGCTCCGTCCCGTCGACCTCAAGGGCGGTCGCCGGCTGCAGCGGGTCTGCTACGACGAGCGGGCGGCGCACACGACGAACCTCGCCTACCCCGCCGAGGCCGCGGAGGGCGTCGACGCCCTGCTCGCCGAGCCCTACGGCAACTGGCACGTCGAGGCCGCCGGCCGGACCGTGCAGCTGCGCGTCACCAAGAAGGGCCAGGCCCAGGTCCACCGGGAGCGCGCGGCGCCGGCGACCACCCCGGCCGCGCGGCACGACCGGCAGAAGCCTCGCCTGATCGACCCCGGTGACCCGCTGTTCGACGTCCTGGGCGCGGACGCGGCCAAGCGCCGGCAGGTCGACGCCTTCCTCCGGCTGCTGGAGCCGACCCTGGACGCCGTCGCCGGGCGCGACCCGCTCCATGTCGTCGACCTCGGGTGCGGGAACGCCTACCTCTCGTTCGCCGCGCACCGGTACCTGTCCGGCCGGGGCACGGCGACGCTGACCGGCGTCGACCTGCGGGACGCGGCCCGGGCCCGGAACACCGCGATCGCCGAGCGCCTCGGGGCGACCGGGGTCGAGTTCGTCGCGGGCACGATCGCCGACGCCGACGTCCCGCCCGGCGACGTCGTCCTCGCGCTGCACGCCTGCGACACGGCCACCGACGACGCCCTCGCGCGGGCCGTGCGGTGGGAGGCTCCGGTGGTGATTGCCGCCCCCTGCTGCCACCACGAGACCGCCGCGGCGATCCGTGCCGCCGGCCCGCCGGAGCCGTACGGCATCGTCGGCCGGCACGGCATCCTCCGTGAGCGCATGGCGGACGTGCTCACCGACTCGCTCCGCGCCACGTTGCTGCGGCTGCTGGGGTACCGCGTCGACGTCGTGGAGTTCGTGAGCAGCGAACACACAGCGCGCAATCTGGCGATTCGCGCGGTGCGGACGGGCGCGCCCGCCGATGCTGGCCTGGTGGAGCAGTACCGGGCGCTGACGGCGGCGTGGTCGCTACGACCTCAGCTGGCGGCCCTGCTCTCCGCGGAACTGACGGCCCGTCATGGTGGTGAGTGGTGAAGCGCGCGCTCGCGGGCCTCGCGGCCCTGACGGTGGTCGGTCTCGCCGCGGGCGTTGCCGACGCCGCCGACAAGGAGCGGATGTTCCAGTTCCAGGACGACCGCATCACCGAGTCCAGCGGGCTGGCCGCGAGCATGAAGCACTCCGGGATCGTCTACACCCACAACGACTCCGACGCCGGCCCGGACGTCTACGCCGTCGACGACTCGACGGGCGAGACCGTCGCGGTCCTGACCCTCAACGGCGCCCCGGCCCGCGACTGGGAGGCGATGACCCGCTGCGTCACCGACAAGACGCTGTGGGTCGGCGACATCGGCGACAACATCGACGCCTGGAAGACCTACCGGCTCTACCGGATCCCGGAACCGGACACCCTCAAGACCGGCAACGTCGAGTTCACGCAGTACGACATCCGCTACGCCGACGGACAGGCGCGCGACGCCGAGGCTCTGCTGTGCGACCCGCGTACCGGCCGGCTCTACATCGTCTCGAAGGAGAACGAGTCCAAGGCCGGTGTCTACCGCGGACCCGCGACGATGAAGGCGGGCGCGGTGAACACGTTCATGCGCATCGCCTCAGCCCCGGCCGGCGTCACCGACGGCGCGTTCTTCGCCGACGGCCGGTTCGCGGTCCTCCGCGGCTACTTCGAGGCGCGGATCGTCACCCCGAACGCGGGCTGGAAGACGGCCGTGAAGTTCACCCCGCCGATCCAGATGCAGGGGGAGTCGGTCGCCGAGTCCGCCGACGGCAAGGACCTGCTCTTCGGCAGTGAGGGCATCGGGTCCACCGTCTGGCGGGTCCCGATCCCCGAGGACGTGAAGAAGCTCCCGAACTCCTCGGTCTCCGCCCAGGACGCGAAGGACGCCGCCAAGGACGCCAAGGACAAGGGCAGGAAGGCCGCCGACGACGCGAAGAAGGCCGGCCGGGACGCGGCGAAGGACACCTCCGACGACATCAAGCGCGTCAACGACGAGGGCATCCCTGGCGTCGACGGTCAGATGGTCGCCCTGTTCTCCGCCCTCGGCCTCGGCCTCCTGGTCCTCGTTTTGGCCACCCGCCGCGACTGACGAACTACCAACCGACCTGCTCGCAGCCGGTGTGGTCGGCGGGTTCGACCTGAAGCGTCGCGTGCTCGAGCTTGTGAGTGACGGAGAGCAGTTCACGGGCCTGGTCGAGGACCGCGTGGGTATCGGCGTCGACGGCGACGACGAGGTGCGCGGTCGCGACCTCCATCTCCGAGGTCAGCGTCCAGACGTGGAGGTCGTGGACGTCGACGACGCCGGGGAGCGCGGCGAGGTCGGCCTGCAGGGCGACGAGGTCGATGTGCGGGGGCGCGGCCTCCAGCAGCACCCGCAGCGCGGAGGCGCCGAGCCGGTAGGTCCGCGGCAGGATCCACAGGCCGAGAGCGATCGCGAGGGCCGGGTCGATCCAGTCCTCGCCGGTGATCGCGATGAGCACCGCGGCGACGATGACGGCGGCCGAGCCGACCGCGTCGGCGAGGACCTCCAGGTATGCGCCGCGGAGGTTGAGGCTCTCCTTGGCGCCCTCGCGCAGCAACCAGAACCCGACGAGGTTGACGGCCAGGCCCGCGCAGCCGACGGCGAGGACCGCGCCGGAGGAGATCTCGACCGGGTCGGACAGGCGGTCGATGCCTTCCCACAGCACGTACGCCGAGACCCCGAACAACAGGACGGCGTTCGCCAGCGCGGCCAGCACCTCGAGCCGGTAGAGCCCGAACGTGCGGCGGTTGCCGGTCTGCGCCCGCGTCGCGGCGGCGATCGCGGCGAGCGCCATCCCGAGCCCGGCGGTGTCGGTGAGCATGTGACCGGCGTCGGAGAGCAGGGCGAGCGAGTCGGTCGCGAGCGCAACGACGACCTCGACGACGAGGAACGCGAGCGCGAGTCCGAACGCGATCGTCAGTCGGCCGCGGTGGCGCTCCCCGGCGCGGGCCGAGGCATGGCCGTGGCCGTGCCCATGGCCGTGGCCGTGTCCCACGCGCGCCCCTCTGCCCCGTTGGCCCGCCTCGAGGGGCGGCTCAGCCGTCGAGCGTAGCGACCTCGGCGGGGCGTCGGCCCGAGACGATGAGCGAGGTCACGGCCACGGCGAGCAGGAGCGGGACGAGCGCGAAGGCCGCCTGGATGTTGAGCGCGTCCGACATCGCGCCCATCAGCAGCGGCGAGAGCGCGGCGGCGCCGCCGACGCCGAGCGCCGCCCGGCCCGCGGCGAGGTCGGGGTGTCCGTCACCGGCCTCGATCGCCCGGGTGACCGCCAGCGGGTAGTGCAGCGACATCCCCAGGCCCATCGCGGCCAGCCCGAGCAGACCCTGGACGGGGGTCTGGGACGTCCAGAACACAGCGAAGCCGACCCCGGCCAGGGACAGGGCCCCGAGCAGGGCGCCCTCGGGCTTGCGGCGCGCGATCGTCGCCCCGGCGACCCGGCCGACGAACATCCCGCCGAGCAGCACGCTGACCCCGGCCGCCGCGGCGCCCTCGGACATCCCCGCCGAGTCCCGGAGCAGGTCCGAGGACCAGACCGTCATCGAGGCCTCGACGCCGATCGACATCGCGACGACCAGCCAGGCGCCCCAGTAGGTGCGGGGGAGCTTGCCCTGGGATCCCCGCGTCGGCGCGACGCCGTCGGGGATCGGCTCGCGGCCGAGCGTCAGGCCGAGCGCCACGGCGATGAGGATCAGCCCGAGCAGCACCGGCCGCCAGCCGAGGTCCAGCGCCGCGGACGCCGCGATCAGTCCCGGCCCGACCAGTCCGAACGCTGCCGCGACCGCGTTGGCCTCGGTGATCACGGCCGGCGCGTTCTCGTCGTGGCGCTCGCGCAGGATGACCGCGGAACCCGTCACCAGCAGCGAGCCGAACCCGCCGGCCACGAACGCGCCGGTGAGAGTCACGGCGAGCACGTCCACCGAGCACAGGATCCCGACGCCGACGGCGAGGCCGACCATCGCCGCGCGTGCCGTCCGGCCGCGGCCGAAGTTGCGGGCGAGCAGGGGGTAGAGCAACGAGGCGAGGATCGACCCGACCGAGATCATCGTCGCGTGCAGGCTCGCGACGGTGTTCGAGACCTCGAGTTCGTCCCGCAGCATCGGCACGACGGGCCCGAAGCCGAAGAGGAAGTACCCCCACAGCCCGAGCTGGCCGTAGACCAGCAGGGTGAGGCGGTCGCGCTGCATCGGCCCTCCGCCTCTTAACGCGGAACGTCCGAAGAAGCGGCTGCTATTGCGACCACTTCTTCGGACGTTCGAGCAGTGCTAGAGCGCCGCGACGACGTGGTCGATGCAGGCGGTGAGCGCCTCGACGTCGGCGGGGTCGATCGACGGGAACATCGCGATGCGGAGCTGGTTGCGGCCGAGCTTGCGGTAGGGCTCGGTGTCGACGATCCCGTTGGCGCGCAGGACCTTCGCGACCGCGGCCGCGTCGACGGAGTCGGCGAAGTCGATCGTGCCGACGACCGCGGAGCGCATGGCCGGGTCCGCCACGAACGGGGTCGCGAACTCGGACTTCTCCGCCCAGCCGTACAGGTGCGAGGAGGATGCGGTGGTCCGGTCGACGGCCCAGCCGAGACCGCCCTGGCCGTTGATCCAGTCCAGCTGCTCGGCGAGCAGGAACAGGGTGGCGAGCGCGGGGGTGTTGTAGGTCTGGTCCTTGACCGAGTTGTCGATCGCGGTCGGCAGGTCGAAGAAGGTCGGGATGTAGCGGCCCGAGCCGGAGATCTCGGTGACCCGCGCGAGCGCGGCCGGCGACATGACCGCGATCCAGAGCCCGCCGTCGGAGGCGAAGCACTTCTGCGGCGCGAAGTAGTAGCAGTCGGTCTCGGAAATGTCGACGGGCAGACCGCCGGCGCCCGAGGTCGCGTCGACGAGGACGAGCGCGTCGGCGTCGGCCCCGGCCGGACGCAGGATCGGCATCGCGACGCCGGTCGAGGTCTCGTTGTGGGTCAGGCCGTAGACGTCGATGCCCTCCTCGGCCACGGGCAGCGGGTGCGTCCCGGGCTCGGACTTGATGACGCTCGGCTCGCCCAGCCACGGCGCGGCCTTGCAGACGCTCGCGAACTTGGAGGAGAACTCACCGAAGTGCAGGTGCTGGCTGCGGGAGCGGACGAGGCCGAAGGCCGCGATGTCCCAGAAGGCGGTCGCGCCGCCGTTGCCGAGCACGACCTCGTAGCCCTCGGGCAGGGAGAACAGCTCGGAGATGCCGGAGCGGACCCGCCCGACGAGGCTCTTGACCGGCTTCTGCCGGTGCGAGGTGCCGAGGATCGAGTCCCCGGCGGCGGCCAGGGCGGCCACGGCCTCGGGCCGGACCTTGGAGGGGCCGCAGCCGAAGCGTCCGTCGGCGGGAAGGAGGTCAGCGGGAATCTTGATGTCGCTCACGCGGATGTGTCCTCTGATCGAGAGGTTTGGGGGACCGGGGCCGGCGCCGCTGTCGACCGTCGTCCATTGTTCCGTACCCCGGTCCGTGCTCGCGCCGGAGTGTCGGCGGGGCGCCGCGCCGAGGGATCAGCCGAGCAGCAGGTCCTGGGGGATGTCGGACCAGCCGTCGACGTCCTCCGGCTTGCGGGTGGACGGGCCGATGTAGCGCGCGGAGGGCCGGACCAGGCGTCCGGTGCGCTTCTGCTCGAGGATGTGCGCGGCCCAGCCGGCGGTACGGGCGCAGGTGAACATCGCCGTGAACATGTGCGGCGGGACCTCGGCGAAGTCGAGGACGATCGCGGCCCAGAACTCGACGTTGGTCTCCAGGACCCGGTCGGGACGGCGGGCGCGCAGCTCCTCCAGGGCCGCCTTCTCCAGCGCGGCGGCGACCTCGTAGCGCGGGGCGCCGAGCTCCTTGGCCGTGCGGCGCAGGACGCGGGCGCGGGGGTCCTCGGCGCGGTACACCCGGTGGCCGAAGCCCATCAGGCGCTCGCCCTTGTCGAGGATGTTCTTGACGTACTTGGTGGCGTCGCCGGTCCGTTCGATGTCCTCGATCATGTAGAGCACACGCGAGGGGGCGCCGCCGTGCAGCGGGCCGGACATCGCGCCGACGGCGCCGGACAGGGCGGCGGCGACGTCCGCGCCGGTGGAGGCGATGACGCGGGCGGTGAACGTCGAGGCGTTCATGCCGTGCTCGGCGGCGGAGGTCCAGTAAGCGTCGACGGCCTTGACGTGGCGGGGGTCGGGCTCGCCCTGCCAGCGGATCATGAAGCGCTCGACGACGGTCTTGGCCTTGTCGATCTCCCGCTGCGGGACCATCGGCTTGCCCTGGCCGCGGGCGGACTGCGCCACGTAGGACAGCGCCATGACCGCCGCGCGGGCGAGGTCGTCACGGGCCTGGGCGTCGTCGATGTCGAGCAGCGGCTGCAGGCCCCAGGCCGGGGCGAGCATCGCCAGTGCCGACTGGACGTCGACGCGGATGTCCCCGGAGTGGATCGGGATCGGGAACGGCTCCGCCGGCGGCAGGCCCGGGTTGAAGGAGTTGTCGACCAGCAGGCCCCAGACGTGCCCGAAGGTCATCCGGCCGACCAGGTCCTCGATGTCGACACCGCGGTAGCGGAGCGCGCCGCCCTCCTTGTCCGGCTCGGCGATCTCGCTCTCGAATGCGACAACACCTTCGAGGCCGGGTACGAAGTCGGACATGGGGCCGCCTTTCAGCAGGTCGGACGGGGGGCCGTGACCTCCCATTCTGTACCCGCGGCCGACCCCGCCGGTCCGCCTGTGGCGTGGCCCACGCCTCACTCGTCCGGCCGGGGAGACCGGAAAGTCGGAAATCATTCCCCGTCTCCGGCTCCCGGGCCGGTGCGCGGCGGAAATAGGGTTGGCCGCATGGCGATCACGACGCAGACGGTGGAGTTCCCCAGCAACGGCGGCACGGCGGGTGGCTACCTGGCGCTCCCGGAGAGCGGCAGCGGTCCCGGTGTGGTCGTCGTCCAGGAGTGGTGGGGGCTCGACCCCTCCCTGAAGATCATGGTCGAGCGGCTGGCCGAGGCGGGCTTCGTCGCGCTGGCGCCCGACCTGTACCACGGTGAGCTCGCGAACCACGACGAGATGGACAAGGCCGGCCACCTCATGCAGTCCCTCCCGGCGGACCGCGCCGCGAAGGACATGAGCGGGGCCGTCGACTTCCTCGCCGGCCACGACGCCGTCACCGGCGACGGCCTCGGTGTGATGGGCTTCTGCATGGGCGGCATGCTCACCTTCCTGCTCGCCGCCGGCCGCGGCGACAAGATCAAGGCTGCGGTGCCGTTCTACGGCTTCCCGGGTCCGGACTCCGAGCCGGACTGGTCCGGTCTGACCGCGGTGGTCCGCGGGCACATGGCCGAGAACGACGACTTCTTCACCCCCGACGGCGCCCGCGCCCTGGAGAAGAAGCTGCGCGACCTCGGTAAGGACGTCGAGCTGACGGTCCACCCGGGCTCGGGCCACGCGTTCATGAACCCGATGAACACCCTCGGCACCAAGGACGACGAGCTCGCCGCCCGCTGCTGGGCCGAGGCGACCTCCTTCCTCCGCTCCCAGCTTGGCTGACGAGGCGTCAGACCTCGCGGCCATGCGCCGCGAGTACATGGAGACCGGGCTCGAACCGGCGGACCTGCCGGCCGAGCCGGTCGCCGCGTTCCGGAAGTGGTTCGACGAGGTCGTCGACGCCGGGCTGCCCGAGCCCAACGCGATGGTGGTCTCGACGGCCGGCCCGTCCTCGCGGATGACGCTGCTCAAGAGCGTCGACGAGCGAGGGTTCGTGTTCTTCACCAACTACACCTCGCGCAAGGCCCGCGAGCTCGACGCGAACCCGCGGTGCTCGCTGCTGTTCCCGTGGCACGGGCTGCGGCGGCAGGTGATCGTGAACGGGTCCGCGAGCCGGGTCCCTCGCGCGGAGACCGAGGCCTACTTCGCGACCCGCCCCCGCGGCTCCCAGATCGGCGCCTGGGCGAGCCGGCAGTCGACCGTCGTCGCGAGCCGCGCCGAGCTCGACGACCGCTACGCCGAGCTCGAACGGCGCTGGCCGGACACCGTCCCCTGCCCCGACTTCTGGGGCGGCTTCGTCGTCGTCCCCCAGGCCGTCGAGTTCTGGCAGGGCCGCCCCTCCCGCCTCCACGACCGGCTCCGCTACACCCGCGCCGGCGCCGGCTGGATCGTCGAGCGCCTCGCGCCTTAGCTGACGCGCAGCCGCCGGCCGTCGCCGCCGAGTCCCGCTGCTCATGCATGAGCAGGTGGTCGAAAATCGGACACGATCGGCGCCGAAATCGACACTCCGCTCATGCATGAGCAGCGGGCGCGGGGCGCGGCGGTGGCTGGTCCGGCCCAGCGCCCGGACAGAGAAGAGCCCGCGGGCTGCCGGTCGTAACCGGCTGCTCGGAGGGACGTAGCCCCGAGCACCCACGGGCTCCGGTGACTGCAGTGGATTCGCCTGGCCGCAGACCTGCGGTCCGGTGAAGGCACCTAGTCAATGCGGCTAGCTTGCAGCCACCTCACGCGTCCGACAGCTACTCAAAGCGTGGACCACCTCCCTTCCGTGTACGACGACGGTACGTCGCGGCCGGGAATCGTGTCGAGGGATTTCGGGCCGGGTCCCCGGACTCTCAGCTGGGCTCTCAGGTTGGCTCCCCGGAAAGGGCGTCGGCGGCGACGCGGAGGTCGGCGACGAGGGCGGCGTAGGCGGTCTCGCGGTCGTCGGAGCGGAGCACCGCGGAGGGGTGGACGGTCGCGAGCAGCTGCGCCGCAGGGACGTCGCCCGCGACCAGGCCGCGGGCCGCGCGGTCGGGCCACGGGAGGAGGACGCCGCGCTCCTTCGTCACCCGGAACGACGGCCCGGCCAGGGCCCGGCCGGCGACGGCGCCGAGGGCGACGATCAGCTCGGGCCGGACGCGCTCGAGCTCGGCGGCGAGCCACGGCCGGCAGGCGGTGACGTGCCCCGCGTCCGGGGACCGGTGCAGCCGGCGCTTGCCGCGCTCGGTGAAGCGGAAGTGCTTGACGGCGTTGGTCAGCCACACCGAATCCCGGGCCAGGCCCGCCTCGGCCATCGCCGAGTCGAGCAGCCGTCCGGCGGGGCCGACGAACGGCTCGCCCTCGACGTCCTCGCGGTCGCCGGGTTGCTCGCCGACCATCAGGCAGCGGGCGCCGGGGTCGCCGGCGCCGAAGACGACCTGGGTCGCGGGGGCGTACAGCTCGCAACCCCGGCACCCCTCGGCCGCGACGGCCAGGGCGGCGAGGTCCCCGTCGGCGGGGACCCAGGCCCGCGCGCCGGGGCGGTCGGGGCGGGTGGCCATGCCGGGCTCCTACCCGCCGCCGGGTCAGGAACGCGAGATCTCCGCCAGCCGGACAAGGGCCTCGGCCCGTTCCTCGGCGTGGTCGACGATCCGTTCGGGGTAACCGTGGGCGTACCCGTCGAGGACCTCCCAGGGGGTGTGGGCGGTCTTGCCGTGGAGGTGGGCGAGCTCCGGGACGTAGCGGCGGACGTAGTCGCCGGTCGGGTCGAACTTCAGCCCCTGCGTCACGGGGTTGAACACCCGGAAGTACGGGGCGGCGTCGGTCCCGCACCCGGCGACCCACTGCCACCCGTGCGAGTTCGAGGCGAGGTCGCCGTCGCGGAGCCAGCGCAGAAAGTGCCGGGCGCCGTGCTGCCACTCGACGTGCAGGTCCTTGACGAGGAACGACGCCACGACCATCCGCACCCGGTTGTGCACCCATCCCTCGGTCCGGAGCTGGCGCATCCCGGCGTCGACGAACGGGAAGCCGGTGCGGCCGTCGCACCACGCCTCGAAGGCGTCGTCGGGCTCGGCGTACCGCATCCGGGCGTACTCGGCCCGCAGGTACTCGCGCGCGCTCTCCGGGCGGTGGAACAGGACGTCGGCGTAGAACTCCCGCCAGGCCAGCTCCTTCAGGTAGGTCTCGTCGCGCTCGGGGTCGAGGTCGGCCAGCAGCGTCCGCGGGTGGACCTCGCCCCACTTCAGTGCGTGGGAGAGCTGCGAGGTCCCGTCGAGGTCGGGGCGGTTGCGGGCGTCGGCGTAGTCGGCCAGCGTCCGCTCGCGGAACGAACGCCACCGGCGCAGCGCCGCCTCCTCGCCCGCCGTCGGGAGCGACAGTCCGTCCGGGACCGGCGCGGCCGGGAGGTCCTGGCTGACCAGCGGGTACTCCCACCGCACCGAGCGCGGTGAGCCCGCCGGCTCCCGCCACCCGTGCGCGCACCAGGCCCGGAAGAACGGCGAGAACACCTGGTACGGCTCGCCCGAGCCCTTCGTGACCCGGCCCGGGGCGACGGCGTAGGGCGAGCCGACGAACTCCAACCGGATGTCGTGGGCCTCCAGCGCCGCGGCGACCCGGGCGTCACGCTCGCGCCCGTACGGCCCGAAGTCCGCCGCCGCGTACACGACCGGAGCGTCCGCCGCCCGGGCCACGGAGACGACCTCCGCGACCGGGTCGCCGCGTCGGACCAGCAGGCCGTCGCCGCCGATGCGGTCACCCAGAGCGCCCAACGATGCGGCGAGGTACGCACGCCGCACCGCGCCCGAGGGCCGCCAGAGGGCCGGATCGACCACGAACAGCGGAACGACCGCTGACGGCCGGTCACCGAATCCGGCCTGCCCGGCGGCGGCCAGGAGCGCGGGGTTGTCGCGCAACCGAAGGTCCCGGCGGAACCACAGAACGTTCGCGCTCATCGGCCGAGGCTATGCCGCTGTCGGACGCGGTCGGAAATTGGAAACAAATCGGTACTTCGACCGCGTCGCCGAAGGCTCTAGGTTGGGCCGAGTCGCCGGGTTCTGCCGTCCGGTGGCCCGTCCCCGGAGGTCCGCATGGCGTCTGGTCGCTTCCGGTCCGCTTCGGCGTTGACCCTGGTCCTCGCCCTGGCCCTGTCCGCCTGCGGCGGTGGGAACGACGACGCGTCGGCGCCGGGCACGTCACCGGACGAGAAGCCGGCGGCGGTCGCCTTCGGCGTGGACGACAACGCGGTCGGCCCCGCCCCGCCGGTCGAGGGCGCCACCCCGGGCGGCACGGTCCGGGTGCTCGACGACTCCGACATCGCGCACCTCGACCCGGCTCGGATCTACGTCAACACCGCGGGCATGGTCGCGGGCCTGATGATGCGCACGCTGACCGGCTACCGGCAGGTCGACGGCAAGGTCGAACTCGTCGGGGACCTGGCGACGAACACCGGCGTCACGAAGGACAACGGCAAGACCTGGACCTACACGCTGCGGGACGGCGTGACGTGGGAGGACGGGTCGCCGATCACGTCCGCCGACGTCAAGTACGGCATCGAGCGGACCTTCTTCTCCGGCTACGCCGAGGGCCCGACGTACCTGCAGGAGTGGCTCACCGGGCGGACCGACTTCCGCAAGGTCTACGCCGGCCCCTACAACGGGCAGTCGCTCAAGGCGATCTCGACGCCCGACGAGAAGACCGTCGTCCTGAAGTTCCCGAAGGCGCAGGCCGACGTCCCGTTCGCGCTGACGATGGTCTCGACCGGGCCGGTGCGGAAGAGCAACGACACCCGCGGCAAGTACGACCAGCGCCCGTTCGCCTCGGGCCCGTACAAGATCGGCTCGCGGCAGATCGACAAGTCGATGACGCTGGTCCGCAACGAGGCCTGGAAGGCGGAGTCGGACCCGATCCGCTATCAGTACCCCGACAAGTACGAGTTCCTCTGGGGCGACCAGCGACTCGCGCAGTACCAGCGGATCATCGCGGGCAACGGGGGCGACGCGGCCGCCGTCCCGTTGCTGGCGAACATCGCGACCGAACTGCTGGCGCAGGTGACCGGCAACCCCGACCTGAACCGGCGGATGGTCGCCGGCTACACGCCCTTCGTCTTCTACTTCGCGATCAACACCCTGCGCATCACCGATGTCGAGGTCCGCAAGGCGTTGCTCCACGCGGTGCCGCGCCAGCAGATGCGGCAGATCGCCGGCGGGCCGATCGTCGGCGACTTCGCCAACACCATCTCCGGCCCGACCCTGGTCGGCCACGAGGACTCCAGCGTCCACGGGGCGACGCCCGCGGGCGACCCCGCCAAGGCGCGGTCGATCCTGGAGGCGGCCGGCAAGGTCGGTCAGAAGATCGTCTACGCCTACCCGCAGACCGACGACCAGGAGCGCATCGCGGTCGTCGTCGAACGCGCGCTGTCCGAGGCCGGGTTCGAGGTCGTCACCAAGCGCCTGTCGGTGAAGAACTACTACGACGAGATCGGCAAGCTCGACGCCAAGCTCGACCTCTTCCAGGGCGGGTGGGGCTGGGACTGGCCGGGCGGCGGCACGGTCTACCCGCCGCTGCTCCACAGCAGCCGGGCCGTCGAGCTGGGCACGAACTTCGCCCACTTCCGGAATCAGGAGATCGACGCCGAGATCGATCGGATCTCCACGATCACCGACCCGGTCGCCGCCGGCAAGGAATGGGCGGAGCTCGATCGAAAGGTGATGGCCCTGGTGCCGATGATCCCGTACCGGTACGACCGGGCGGTGCAGTTGGCCGGCGAGCGGATCGGCAACGCGACGCTCGACGTGATCTTCGGGATCATCAACCTCAACGGGCTCTACGTGAAGTCCTGATCGCCCGTGGCCTCGATCGTGATCCCGCCGCCCCCGGCGGACAGCAGCGACGGGGCGGAGCTGCGGGCGCGGGACGTCGGACGTTCGCCACGTCAGATCGCGTGGCAACGGTTCCGACGCGACCGCGTCGGGGTCGTCGCGGGCTGCGTGGTGCTGTTCTTCGTCGCGGTCGCCGCGCTGGCGCCGGTGATCTCCTGGCTCTACGGCAAGGACGCGGACACCACGTATGGGCTCAACGAGCCCGGCCTCCTCAACACCTTCGGGTTCCCGATCGGGCCCGCCGGTGGGATGAGCGGTGAGCACTGGCTCGGCCTCGAACCCAGCCTGGGCCGGGACGTGTTCATGCAGCTCGTCTACGGCGCGCGGACGTCGCTGTTCATCGCGTTCTCGGTCGCCCTGATCACCTCGACGATCGGCGTCGTCTTCGGCATCGTGACCGGCTACCTCGGCGGCCGCGCGGACGCGATCGGTGGCTGGATCATCGACGTCGTGCTCGCCCTCCCCGGGCTGATGATGTTGATCGCGCTGAGCGTCGTCGTCGACGACGTGTTCGTCGGCGACGAGGAGGAGGCGTCGACGGCGCTGCGGTTCCTCACCGTCATCGTCCTGTTCTCGCTGTTCGGCTGGGTGTTCCAGGCCCGGCTGATCCGGGGTCAGGTCCTCTCGTTGCGGGAGCGGGAGTTCGTCGACGCCGCCCGGATGTCGGGGGCGGGGACCTGGCGGATCGTCCGCAAGGAACTGCTGCCGAACCTGTGGTCGCCGATCCTCGTGGTGTTCTCGATGGCGGTGCCCTCGATCATCACCGCCGAGGCGGCGCTGGCCTACCTGAACATCGGGATCACTGAACCGATCCCGGACTGGGGCCGCATGGTCAACCGCGGTGCCCAGGTGTATCTGGCCGACCCGGCCTACATGCTCATCCCCGGCGGAGCGCTGCTGGTGATGGTGCTGGCGTTCAACATGCTGGGCGACGCAGTCCGCGACGCCCTCGACCCCAAGGGGCTCCGATGAAACGACTGACGCGGTCCCGGATGTCCGTCCTCCTCGCCGCCGCGCTCCTGGTGACCGGATGCGGGGGAGGCGGGGACGACGACAACTCGGCGGCCTCGACCGGTCTGGACAGCCTCGACGGCAAGCCGCCGGTCTTCGCGTACGGCTTCGACGACTCCGCGGCCGGACCGGCGCCGGCGCCCGAGGGGGCCGTCGCCGGCGGCACCGTGCGCGTCTACGACGTCATCGACTATCAACACCTCGACCCGGCGCGGATCTACTCCAGCCACGAGGGTGTGGTCTCGCAGCTGATCACCCGGACGCTGACCGGGTACCGCCAGAACGGCGACCAGATCGACCTCGTCGGTGACCTCGCGACCAACACCGGTGTCACCAAGGACAAGGGCAAGACCTGGACGTACACCCTGCGCGAGGGCGTGACGTGGGAGGACGGGACGCCGATCACCTCCGCCGACGTCAGGTACGGCCTCGAGCGCACGTTCGCGAAGGAGTACACCGAGGGTCCGACCTACCTGCAGTCCTGGTTCGCGGACAGCGAGAACTACCGCAAGTACTACGACGGTCCCTACAGCGGGAAGTCGCTCAAGAACGTCACGACGCCGAACGCGCGGACGGTCGTCCTGAAGTTCAACCGGCCCCGGCCGGACGTGCCCTTCGCGCTCGCGATGCCCGCGGGGGCGCCGGTGAAGAAGAGCCAGGACACCCGCGGCAAGTACACCCTGGACCCGTTCGCGTCCGGGCCCTACAAGATCTCCTCGCACAAGGTCGACAAGTCGATGACGCTGGTCCGCAATGAGGCGTGGAAGGCCGAGTCGGACCCGATCCGCACGGCGTTCCCGGACCGGTGGGAGTTCAGCTTCGGTGAGCTCCCGCTGCAGACCAACCAGCGTCTGATCGCCGCGAACGGCGAGGACCAGGCGGCGATGACCGTCATCGACAACGTCTCGCCCGAGGTGCTGCAGCAGGTCGTGAGCACTCCGGAGCTGCGGGCGCGCACCATCGCCGGCTACACGCCGTACGCGAGCACCGAGGTGATCAACACCAAGCGGATCACCGACCTGAAGGTGCGTCAGGCGCTGATGTACGCCTACCTGCGTCAGCAGGTCCGGCAGATCCTCGGCGGCCCGACCCACGGCGACTTCTCCTCGACGATCGGCTCCCCGACCCTGGTCGGCTGGGAGCCCAACGACATGTGGAACGTCCCGCCGGAGGGCGACCCGGAGAAGGCGAAGCAACTGCTCGCCGAGGCCGGTAAGCCCAACCAGCGGATCGTCTACGCCTACGGCAACCTGCCGCGCGGGGAGCAGATCGCGGTGGCGGTCGTCGCCGGGCTGGAGCGCGCCGGCTTTCAGGTCGTGAAGAAGCCGATCAACCCGAAGACGGCCTCCGACGAACTCAGCGACCCGAACAACAAGTTCGACCTCTACAGCCTCGCGTGGGGTGCGGACTGGCCGAGCGGGGCCACGGTGTACCCGGTGCTGTTCGACGGCCGGCGCATCGGCCGGGGCGGGTTCAACTGGTCGTTCCTGAACGATCCGAAGATCAACTCCGAGATCGACGAGATCGAGCTGATCACCGACCCCGTGGAGGCCGGCAAGCGGTGGGCGGCCCTGGACCGCAAGATCATGGCGCTCGTCCCGGTGATCCCGGACGTCTACGTCAAGAGCATGCAGCTCTACGGGCCCAAGATCGGCGGCGTCTTCCAGGACACCCTGCACGGGCGCGTCTCGCTCAACACGATCTTCGTCAAGCCCTGACCTGATTTCCCGTCAGTTCAACAGTCCCGACGGAGGGTCGGCCCGGTGCTGCGATACGTGATCCGCCGCTTGCTCGGCGCGGTGGCGATCCTGGCCGTGGTCAGCTTCGCGACGTTCCTGCTCTTCTTCGCGATCCCGGGCGACCCCGACCGGCTGGCGTGCGGCAAGACCTGCACGCCGGAGCGCCTGGCCGACATCCGGGCCTCCCTCGGCATCGACGACCCGGTGCTCGTGCAGTACGGGGAGTTCATGAAGGGGATCTTCGTCGGGCGCGACTTCACCCAGGCCGGAGAGGTCGTGCACTGCGACGTCCCGTGCTTCGGGTACTCCTTCACCAATCAGCAGTTGGTGTGGGACACCGTCGTCGACCGCTACCCCGCGACGCTCTCGCTGGCGCTGGGTGCGGCGGTGCTGTTCCTCGTCGTGGGTGTCGGGCTCGGGGCGATCTCCGCGCTGCGGGCCGGCAGTCTCCTCGACCGGATCGGCATCGCGTTCAGCCTGCTCGGCGCCTCCGTGCAGATCTTCTTCCTCGGGCCGCTGCTGTCGAACATCTTCGTCAACCAGCTCGGGTGGCTGCCCCAGGCGCGGTACGTCCCGCTGACCGACGACCCGGTCGGGTGGTTTCAGGGCCTGTTGCTGCCGTGGATCGTGCTCGCCTTCGTCAGCATCGCGGTGTACGCGCGGCTGACGCGGGCGAGCGCGATCGAGGCGCTGGGGGAGGACTTCGTCCGCGCCGGCCGTGCCCGCGGACTCCCGACGCGCACCCTGCACCTCAAACACACCGGTCGCGCGACGGTCACGCCCGTCCTCACCGTCTTCGGCCTCGACCTCGCGACGCTGCTCGGCGGCGCGATCATCACCGAGACCGTCTTCAACATCCAGGGCGTCGGCAAGCTCGCGCTCACCGCGATCGACCGCGACGACCTGCCGTTGATCATGGCGACGGTGCTGATCGCGGCGGCGTTCATCGTGATCGGGAACCTGATCGTCGACCTGTTCTACGCGGTCATCGACCCCCGGGTGCGGATCACGTGACGCCCTTCCTCGAGGTCCGCGACCTCCACGTCAGCTTCGACACCGACGACGGCGTCGTGCGGGCGGTCGACGGACTGTCGTTCACGCTCGAGCGCGGCCGGACGCTCGGCATCGTCGGCGAGTCCGGCTCCGGCAAGACGGTCACGGGGCTGGCGATCCTCGGCCTGCACGACCGGCGCCGCGCCACCGTGACGGGCGAGATCCGGCTGCACGGGCAGGACCTCGTCGGGCTCAGCGAGGCGGAGCTGAACCGGCTGCGTGGATCGGCGATGGCGATGGTGTTCCAGGACGCGCTGACCGCGCTGTCGCCGTACTACTCGGTGGGCCACCAGATCGCCGAGGGCTACCGCCTGCACAACCAGGCGACGAAGAAGCAGGCGCGGCAGCGCGCGATCGACCTTCTCGGCCGCGTCGGGATACCGCGGCCGGCGGAGCGCGTCGACTCCTACCCGCACGAGTTCTCCGGTGGCATGCGCCAGCGCGCGATGATCGCGATCGCCCTGGCCTGCGACCCGGAACTGCTGATCGCCGACGAGCCGACGACGGCGCTCGACGTCACCGTCCAGGCGCAGATCCTCGACCTGCTCGCCGACCTGCAGGCCGAGTTCAACTCCGCGATCGTCCTCGTCACCCACGACCTCGGCGTCGTCTCGCAGGTCGCCGACGACGTCCTGGTCATGTACGCCGGCCGGGCGGCCGAGCGGGGTCCGACCCGGGCCGTGCTCACCCGTCCCGGTCACCCGTACACGTGGGGGCTGCTCTCCTCGGTGCCGCGGCTGACCACGGCGATCGACTCCGACCTGCTCGCGATCCGCGGCACTCCGCCGAGCCTGATCGACCTGCCGCGGGGCTGCGCGTTCCGGCCGCGCTGCGACTACGCGCCGCTCGTCCCCGACGACCGGTGCGCGACCGAGATCCCGGCGCTGACCCCCGCCCTCGGCACCGTCGCCGCCTGCCACCTGCGTTCGGGTGAGCGCGAGCGGATCGTCGTCGAGCGGCTGCTCCCGCTCTGGCGGGGCGAGGCGAGCGCGAGTGACGTCGGAGGTGCGTCGTGACGGCGCCACTGCTCCGGGTCGAGGGCCTGGTGAAGCACTTCCCGGTGCGCGCGGGCCGGTCCGTGCGGCAGCGGCAGCTCGCGGTCGTGCACGCCGTCGACGGGATCGACTTCGAGGTCGGCGCCGGCGAGACCCTCGGCCTGGTGGGGGAGTCGGGCTGCGGGAAGACCACGACGGGCCGGCTGGTCGCGCGGCTGCTCGAACCCACCGCCGGCGCGATCGAGTTCGAGGGCCGGGACATCGCCCACCTGTCGACGAAGCAACTGCGCCCGCTCCGGCCGAAGATCCAGATGATCTTCCAGGACCCGTACGCGTCGCTGAACCCGCGCCACACGGTCGGTGCGATCGTCGCCGCGCCGCTCGAGGTCAACGGCATCGACCCGCCGGGCGGGCGCAAGCGCCGGGTGCAGGAGCTGCTGGAGACCGTCGGCCTCAACCCCGAGCACTACAACCGCTACCCGCACCAGTTCTCCGGGGGGCAGCGGCAGCGGATCGGCATCGCGCGGGCGCTCGCACTGAACCCGAGCCTGATCGTCGCCGACGAGCCGGTCTCGGCCCTGGACGTCTCCATCCAGGCGCAGATCGTGAACCTGCTCCGGCAGCTGCAGCGCGACCTCGGCCTCGCCTACGTCTTCATCGCCCACGACCTCGCGGTCGTGCGCCACGTGTCCCACCGGGTCGCGGTGATGTACCTGGGCAAGATCGTCGAGACCGCGCCGGCCTCCGCCCTCTACGCGGGGCCGCGCCACCCGTACACGCACGCCCTGCTCTCGGCGGTCCCGGAGATCGATCACAGCGAGGACCCGGCGCCGCGGGCCCGGGTCCACCTCTCCGGCGAGGTCCCCAGCCCGATCGCGCCCCCGTCCGGGTGCCGGTTCCGCACGCGATGTCCGATCGCCCGCGACCGGTGCGCCGCGGAGGAGCCCGTGCTGCGCCCCATGGGTGACGCAGCACACCGTGTGGCCTGCCACTTTCCGCTCACCGGCCCCACCCAGCTCTGAGGGCTAGAGTGGCGGTTCGGGCACGGCCCGCAGAAAGGATGGCTTTCCCATGGGCGATCTGATCGACACCACCGAGATGTACCTCCGGACGATCTTCGAGCTGGAGGAAGAGGGTGTGGTGCCGCTGCGCGCCCGGATCGCGGAGCGCCTGAGCCAGAGCGGCCCGACGGTCAGTCAGACGGTCGCACGCATGCAGCGTGACGGTCTCGTCACCGTGCAGGGCGACCGGCACCTGGAGCTGACCGAGCGCGGCCGCGAGTACGCGGTCCGCGTCATGCGGAAGCACCGGCTCGCGGAGTGCCTGCTGGTCCAGGTCATCGGGATCGAGCCGGCCGAGGTGCACGCCGAGGCCTGCAAGTGGGAGCACGTGCTCTCCGAGTCCGTCGAGCGCAAGATCCTCTCGCTGCTGAACCACCCGACCCAGTCGCCGTACGGCAACCCGATCCCGGGGCTCGACGAACTCGGCGACGACCGTCCCGACGACGACTTCCTCGAGGGCCTGCAGCCGCTCCACCAGGTCGCGACCGCCGACGGTGTCTCCGTCGTGGTGCGCCGCATCGCGGAACCGGCGCAGGACGACCTCGCCGTGGTGCGCGGCATGTTCCGCGCGGGCGTCCGTCCGGGTGGTTCCGTCGTGGCGCGGACCGCCCCCGGCGGCGTGCTGGTCGGTCAGGCCGGGGAGACGATCGAACTCGATCCGCACATCGCCTCGCACGTGTTCGTCGAGGTCCTCGCGGGGGCCTCCGCCTGAGCGAGCGCGCCCGGGCCGACGTCGTGTCGGCGGTGGCCGGCATGGTCGCCGCCGGGCTGGTCGTCGGCACCGCCGGGAACGTGAGCGTCCGTGACGGCGACGTCGTCGCCGTCACGCCGAGCGGGCTCGACTACGACCGGCTGAGCCCGGCCGACGTCGGTCTGCACGCCCTCGACGGCACCGCGCTCGACGCCCGGCACCGGCCGTCGTCGGAGCTGCCGCTGCACCTCGCGGTCTACGCCGCCACCGACGCCGGGGCGGTCGTGCACACCCACTCCCCGGCCGCGACGGCGCTGACGCTGCTGGTCGACGAGCTGCCGGCCGTCCACTACTACGTCGCGATGTTCGGCGGCCCGGTCCGGGTCGCGCCGTACCACCCGTTCGGCTCGCCCGAGCTCGCCGCCGCGACGGCCGAGGCGCTCGACGGGCGGCGCGGGGCGCTGCTCGCACATCACGGTGCGGTCACGATCGGGGCCGACGTCGGGCAGGCGCTCGAGCTCGCGATCGTCCTGGAATGGCTCGCTGACGTGTACCTCCGTGCCGCGGCGGCCGGCACGCCCCGCGTCCTGCCGCCCGCCGCGCTGGCCCAGGCGGACGCCGCACTCGCGGCGTACCGAGCGGCGCGCCCGCGTCCCGAATAGGCTTTTCCGCATGTCGACGACGTCCCGCGCCCTGCGCGCCGCCGCCCTGTCCGCCGCTGCCGTGCTCGCCCTGACCGCCTGCGGGGGCGACGACAACGATCCGCTGGGCGGGCCGGCGAGCAGCCCCGCGGCCGGGGGCATCGGCGGCGTCGCGACGATCCCGGACGCGGCGACGAAGAACACCGACGCCGGCGCCGAGGCCTTCGCGAAGTACTACTTCGAGGAGGTCCTGAACAAGGCCTACGCCTCGGGCAACATCTCGACGCTGATCAAGTACACGCACCCGCAGTGCATCATCTGCCGCGCCACGGTCGGCGACATCGCCACCGCCTGGGCCCGCGGCAAGAGCGACGGCGGCCAGGTCACGGTGAGCTCGGTCGACGCCTCCAAGGCGCAGAACGTCACCAACGTCGAGCTCAAGCTGACGAAGACCCGCTACGTCGAGCTCGACCGCGACGGCAAGAACGTCTTCTCGACGCCGGCGCAGAACAACCTGAGCTTCCTGGTCCAGCTGCAGTGGAACAACAGCGAGAAGAGTTGGGTCGTGCGGGAGATCGTTCCGCCGGCGCTGCGCAAGGGCGGCAGCGCGTCGGCGACCCCGACGCCGTAAGGGTTCCCGACCCCATAAGCTCTTCGGCGTGCTCGGTCCTTTCGTCGCCCGTCACGTCGGCCCCTCCGATGCCGAACAGGCGACGATGCTCGCCGCCCTCGGCTACGACTCGCTGACGGCCCTCGCCACCGCGGCCGTGCCGGACTCGATCCGGCTGCCCTTCGAGGACGGGGCACCGCTCGCGGTGCCACCGGCCCTGTCCGAGGACGAGGTCCTCGCCGAGATCCGCGCGCTGTCGAGCCGGAACACGGTGCGTCAGCAGATGATCGGTCTGGGTTACTACGAGACCGCGACCCCGGGCGTGATCCTGCGCAAGGTGCTGGAGAACCCGGGCTGGTACACGGCCTACACGCCGTACCAGCCCGAGATCTCGCAGGGCCGGCTCGAAGTTCTGCTCGCCTTCCAGACCGTGGTCTCGGACCTGATGGGCCTGGCGATCGCCAACGCCTCGCTGCTCGACGAGGGCACCGCGGTCGCCGAGGCCGTGACGCTGATGCGCCGCTCGGTGCGCGGGATGCCCGACGCCCGTGTCGTCCTCGACGCCGACTGCCTGCCCCAGACCGTCGAGGTCGTCCGCACGCGCTGTGAGGCGCTCGGGATCGACGTCGAGGTCGCGGACCTGACCGCCGGGATCCCGGACGGGGAGGTGTTCGGCGTCGTCGTGCAGTACCCGGGTGCGAGCGGCCGGCTGCGCTCCCGTGCGGACTACGCGGCGCTCGCGGACGCCGCCCACGAACGCGGCGCCATGATCACGGCCGCCGCCGACCTGCTGGCCTGCACGCTGATCGAGGCCCCCGGGTCGTGGGGCGCGGACATCGCCGTCGGCAGCGCGCAGCGCTTCGGTGTCCCGCTGGGCTTCGGTGGCCCGCACGCGGGGTTCGTCGCGGTGCGCGCGGGGCTGGAGCGGGCGCTGCCCGGCCGCCTCGTCGGCCTGTCGGTCGACTCCGCCGGTCGTCCGGCGTACCGGCTCGCGCTGCAGACGCGTGAGCAGCACATCCGCCGTGAGAAGGCGACGTCGAACATCTGCACCGCGCAGGTGCTGCTGGCGGTCATCGCCGCGCTGTACGCGATCTACCACGGGCCGGAGGGGCTGACCGCGATCGCGCGCCAGGTCCACGGCCGGGCCAAGGCGATCGCCGACGGGCTGCGACACGCGGGCATCCGTCTCGTCCACGACCACTTCTTCGACACCCTGCTCGTCTCGGTGCCGGGGCGCGCGTCGACCGTTGTCGCCAACGCCCGACGGGCCGACATCAACCTCGGCCAGGACGGCCCGGACCGCGTGCGCATCGCGTGCGGCGAGACGACGACCTTCGCCCACGTCGCGGCCGTGCTCGCCGCGTTCGGCGCCGTCCCCGTGACGGGCGACGACGTCACCGTCGGCGACCTCTACCCGGAGGACCTCGGGCGGACGACGCCGTTCCTCACCGCCTCGGTGTTCCACGAGCACCGCAGCGAGACCGCGATGCTGCGCTACGTCCGCAAGCTCGCGAACAAGGACTACGCGCTCGACCGCGGGATGATCCCGCTCGGCTCCTGCACGATGAAGCTCAACGCGACGACCGAGATGGAGCCGATCACCTGGCCCCGCTTCGGCGCGATCCACCCGTTCGCCCCGGCCGAGGACTGGCCGGGCTACCTCACGCTGATCCGCGACCTGGAGTACTGGCTCGCCGAGCTCACCGGCTACGACCGGGTCTCGCTGCAGCCGAACGCCGGGTCGCAGGGTGAGCTCGCGGGCCTGCTGGCGATCCGCGCGTTCCACAAGGCGAACGGCCACGCCGAGCGCGACGTCTGCCTGATCCCCGCGTCCGCGCACGGCACGAACGCGGCGTCCGCGGTGATGGCCGGCATGCGCGTGGTCGTGGTGGCGGCGAACGACGCCGGTGAGGTCGACCTCGACGACCTGCGCGCCAAGATCGACGCGCACCGCGAGCGGCTCGCGGCGATCATGGTCACCTACCCGTCGACGCACGGCGTCTTCGAGGACGGCATCCGCGAACTGTGCGACCTCGTCCACTCCGCCGGTGGTCAGGTCTACATCGACGGTGCGAACTTCAACGCCCTCCTCGGGCTGGCCAAGCCCGGCGAGTTCGGCGGCGACGTCTCCCACCTGAACCTGCACAAGACCTTCTGCATCCCGCACGGTGGTGGCGGGCCGGGCGTCGGCCCGGTCGCGGTGAAGGCGCACCTCGCGCCGTACCTGCCCAACCACCCGCTGGTGGCGGAGGCGGGCCCGGCCACCGGCGTCGGCCCGATCTCGGCCGCTCCGTTCGGCAGCGCGGGCATCCTGCCGATCCCGTGGGCGTACATCCGCCTGATGGGGCCGGACGGTCTGCTGCGCGCGACGCAGGTCGCGATCCTCGCCGCGAACTACGTGGCGGCCCGGCTCGGCAAGCACTTCCCCGTGCTCTACACCGGCCGCAACGGCCTGGTCGCGCACGAGTGCATCCTCGACCTGCGGCCGATCACCAAGGCCACCGGCGTCACCGTCGACGACGTCGCGAAGCGCCTGATCGACTACGGCTTCCACGCGCCGACGGTCTCCTTCCCCGTCGCGGGCACGCTGATGGTCGAACCGACCGAGAGCGAGGACCTCGGCGAGCTCGACCGCTTCTGCGACGCGATGATCGCGATCGCGGGGGAGATCGACCGCGTCGCCGCCGGGGAGTGGCCGGCCGACGACAACCCGCTGCGGAACGCGCCGCACACCGCGGACGTCCTCGCCGCCGCCGAGTGGACCCGCCCGTACTCCCGCGAGGAGGCGGTGTTCCCGAACCCGGCGGTGCGGGCCGACAAGTACTGGCCGCCGGTCGGACGGATCGACGGGGCGTACGGCGACCGGAATTTGGTCTGCTCCTGCCCGAGCGTCGAGGAACTGGCTGCGGACTAGTCCTTAGGCTGTCGGCGACATGAAGTTCTGGGCGACCGTGGCAGCACTCGGACTGGTCGCCCTGGCCGGGTGCGGTGGCGGCGGCGGACCCCGCGTCGCGACGGCCCTGCCGCCGGAACTGCTCGAGGTCCTGACGACGCAGGTCGACTGCGCCGGCGCCCCGCTGGTCCAGGTCCGCCAGCACCGCTACGACTTCACCACCGACGGGGTCGAGGACGCGCTGGTCGCCGTCCGCTGCGACTCCGGCGCCGGGGCCCCGCCGTCGGCGGTGTTCGCGATCGCGGCCGGTCCGGACGGGCCGGAGGTGGTCGACGAGCTGCTCGACGCCGACGACGGCGAGGTCGTGAAGGACCTGTCGGCCGTCGGCCCGAACGCGGTGGTCACGACCTTCGGATTCGGCCCCAACGCCCCGCGTTGCTGCCCTGACCTGGAGATTTCCCACACCTACCGCTGGGACGGCGCCACCTTCGGTGAGCCCACGACCCGCTCGAGCCCGCTCCCCGAAGCCCCGCCGGAGTGAGGACCTAGGGTTCTCGCAGTGCCCGGTGCGGCCGGGCAGGCTGACCCGAGAAGGAGTTCGTCCATGAGCAGGTTCGACGGCAAGGTCGCGATCGTGACCGGCGCGGCCCAGGGGATCGGCGCGGCCACCGCGACGCGCTTCGCGTTCGAGGGCGCGACCGTCGCGGTCGTCGACATCACCGCGGAGCGCGGCGCCGACACCGTGGCCGAGATCGAGAAGGGCGGCGGCAAGGCCGTCGCGTTCGGCATCGACGTCTCGAACTCCGCGTCGGTCACCGCCGGCGTCGAGGAGATCGTCGCGCAGTTCGGCGGGGTCGACATCCTCGTCAACAACGCGGGCGTCACCCGCGACAACATGCTGTTCAAGATGACCGAGGAGGACTGGGATCTCGCGGTCGATGTCAGCCTCAAGGGCGCGTTCCTGATGGCTCAGGCCGCGCAGCGTCACATGGTGCCCAAGAAGTCGGGCAAGATCGTCTCGCTGTCGTCGATCTCCGCGCTCGGCAACCGCGGCCAGTCGAACTACTCCGCCGCCAAGGCCGGCATCCAGGGCCTGACGGCGACGATGGCGCTCGAGCTCGCGCGCTACAACATCAACGTCAACGCGGTCGCTCCCGGCTTCGTCGACACCGCGATGACCCGCGCGACCGCCGTCCGCATGGGCCTGGACCCGGAGGAGTTCGTCGCCGCCGGTGCGGCCGCGACCCCGATCGGCCGCGTCGCCCAGCCTGACGACATCGCCTCGGTCATCGCGTTCCTCGCCTCGGAGGACGCCCGCCACATCGTCGGCCAGACGATCTACGTCCACGGCGGCAAGTGGGGCGTCTGAGCCTTGGCCAAGGACATCGACTGGGACGCGCGGTACGCCGCGGATCCCGCGTTGTGGGGGGAACAGCCGAACCAGTTCGTCCGGGCCCGCGTCGCCGACGCGGAGCCCGGGCGGGCGGTCGACCTCGCGTGCGGCAACGGCCGTAACGCGGTCTGGCTCGCGCGGCGCGGCTGGCACGTCGAGGCGGTCGACATCTCCTCGGTCGCGATCGAGCAGGCGCAGCAGCGGTCCGAGCGCGCCGGCGTGCACGTGGACTGGGAGGTCGGCGACGTCCTGGCCTGGACGCCGGCCGAGCCGCTGGACCTCGTCCTGATCGTGTACCTGCACATGGAGATGCCCGAGCTCACCGGCGTCATCGCCCGAGCGGCGACGTGGCTGCGCCCGGGCGGCCGGCTGCTCTACGTCGGCCACTCCCGCACGAATCTGACGCGGGGTGTGGGTGGGCCGTCGAACCCGGAAGTGCTCGCGGAGATCGCGGACCTCGCCGGCGCCGCCGAGGGTCTGCGGGTGCTCGCGCTGCAGCACCTGCTGCGGGAGACCGAGGCCGGGACGGCCGTCGACATCCTGCTCGAGGTCACCACCTGGGACGGCCCGGAGCCCACGGGGAATCCCGACCCCGGTCACCTGAAGCCGCCCGCCCCGTGAGCGTCCTCGTGGTCACCGGCGGCGGGCGCGGCATCGGCGCCGCCACCGCCCGCGCCGCTGCGGCGGCCAGCTGGGATTTGTGCCTGGGCTACCGCGCGGACCGGGCGGCGGCCGAGGCCGTCGCTGCGGATTGCGCGGCGCTCGGCGTGCAGACGGCTGTCGTGCAGGCCGACGTCGCGATGGAGATGGACGTCATCGACCTGTTCGTCCAGGCCGAGGAACTCGGCCCGGTGCGCGGACTTGTCAACAACGCAGGCATTGTGACGCCCCGTAAGACGGTGGCCGAGCTGGAGTCCGAGGACCTCGAGGAGGTCTTTGGTGTGAACGTCTTCGGGGCGTTCTTCTGCGCCCGCGAGGCCGTCCGGCTGATGCAGCGCGACGGCGAGGGCGGGGCGATCGTCAACGTCTCGTCCCGGGCCGCGGTGCTCGGCTCGCCGGGGGAGTACGTCGACTACGCGGCCTCGAAGGCCGCCGTGGACGCCCTGACGACCGGCCTGGCCAAGGAGGTCGCCGGCGACGGGATCCGCGTCAACGCCGTCCGGCCGGGACTGATCGAGACCGAGATCCACGCCTCGGTCGGCCGCCCCGAGCGACTCGTCGAGCTCGCCCCCACCGTCCCCCTCGGCCGCCCCGGCACCGCCGACGAGGTCGCGGGCGCGATCGTCTGGCTCCTCTCCCCGGCCGCCTCCTACGTCACCGGCGCGTTCCTCGACATCGGCGGCGGCCGCTGATCCCTCCCCCCTCGACCTGTGGAAAAGAAAGGGTGACACCCCTTACTGCGCAGTAAGGGGTGTCACCCTTTCTTCACATCACGCCATCAGGGTGGCGGCGAGGGTGCCGCCGAGCTCCCAGCAGGCCTCGAGGTCGTCCTTGGTCGGGGAGCCGGAGACCTCGACGGTCGCGGCGGCCTTGGTCCAGCCGAGCCCGTCGGCGATCGACTCGACGGCTCGGACGGCGCCCTCGGTCCCGAGGTTGCCGTGGACGTAGAGGCCGTACGGGCGGCCCTTCGTGTCGTCGAGGACCGGGTAGTAGATCTGGTCGAAGAAGTGCTTCAGGGCCCCGGACATGTACCCGATGTTCGCCGGGGTGCCGAGGACGAGGCCGTCGCAGGAGAGGACGTCCGACGCCGTCGCCGCCAGCGCCGCCCGGCGGACGACCTCCACCCCGGTGATCTCCGGGTCGCTCGCGCCCCGGACCACGGCGTCGAGCAGTTCCGACGTCGCCGGTGACGGGGTGTGGTGGACGATCAGCAACCGGGCCATGGGCCCTTTCCTACCCCAGCCTCAGCGCAGGCTGCAGGTCAGGTGGATCCGCCTCCCGCTGCGGAGCACGAACGTCGCCGAGATGTCGACGGTGTAGCCCTCGTCGACGAACCGCGTGCTGGTGCGGAACGACGGCGGCAGCGTCCGACGCCGGTCACGCCACTCCCCGCCGCCGAGGTTCTCGCTCGGTTGCCCGCCGCCCGAGGCCCCACCGAACACCCGCTTCACCCGGGGCGCGGTGAAGTTGCCGGTCCCGTCGCGGTGAGTGACGCGGACGACGGTGTAGCGGCCGTTGTCCCGGGCCTTGATGCGGACCTTCTGGCCGTACTTCGTCTTCGAGCAGTTGGTGATGACGTCCTGCGCCGGCCGGGCGGTGGGGGCGGCGGAGGCGATCGGCGCGGCCGAGAGCGGCAGGGCGACGGCGGTCGCGAGCAGAGCGAGGCGGGTGCGCATCGGTTCCCTTCGCAGGACGGGCC
Source organism: Sporichthya brevicatena (assembly GCF_039525035.1). NCBI lineage: Bacteria > Bacillati > Actinomycetota > Actinomycetes > Sporichthyales > Sporichthyaceae > Sporichthya > Sporichthya brevicatena. The sequence goes on along the minus strand of NZ_BAAAHE010000011.1, from coordinate 12,989 downwards.
GGGTCAGTGCGCCCGGCAGGCGAGCTTGATCTTCTTGCCGCTGCGGAGGGTGAAGGTCGTGCCGATGATCGTGATGTACTCGCGCGGCCCGGTGCGGAACGAGTAGGCGGACCCCGCGCTCTCCAGCGTCGCAGCGCTGCCGATCTCGCGGCCGCGACGGTCCGGCGGGACCCACTCGGACTCGCGGTAGATCCAGGTCTGCGTCGCGCTCACGCGCGGCTCGCGGAAGTTCCCCGCCGCGTCGCGGTGGCTGACGCGGACGTTCATGCCGGCGCGGCCCTCGTCGCGGATCTTGATCCGCACCTTGACGCCGTGCTTCGTCATCACGCAGTTCGTGACGGTGGCGCCCTTCTTCGGCGCGGCCGACGCCGGCTGGGCGACGAGCAGGGCAGGCGCGAGCAGCGCCGCGCCGGCGAGCAGAGCAATCGGGGTTCGCATGGGGTCCTCCGCCGTCAGGATGTGGCGGCGGCCCCGCCCTTGAGACCGGCTTGGTGTAATGCCGACCGAGAGCGGAGCCAACGAGCCGTCAGAAACGGTCAGAGCAGACGATTCCGGCCCTGCTCCAGCTCCAGGAGCGTCTGCTTGCGGGACAGCCCGCCGCCGTAGCCGACGAGCTTCCCCGACGACCCGATCACGCGGTGGCACGGCACGACCACGGAGATGGGATTGCGCCCGTTCGCGAGGCCGACGGCGCGGGAGGCGGTGGGCTGGCCGATCCGTCGGGCGAGCTCGCCGTAGGAGATCGTCTCGCCGTACGGAATCTCGCACAGTGCGGCCCACACGCGGCGCTGGAACGGCGTGCCGTCCGCGGCGAGCGGGAGGTCGAACGTCGTGCGCTCGCAGGCGAAGTACTCGCCGAGCTGCCGGTCGGCCTCCTTGAGGACGACGCTGGTGCCGTCGTCCGCGGGGCCGAAGCGCTCGGCGGGCGGGAGGTGTCTCGCGTCGTCCATGTAGATCCCGACGACGGTCTCGCCGTCGGCGACGACGGTCATCGGGCCGATGGGTGAGTCGACGACGACGTGCGTGCGGGTCATACCGAATCCTCTCGCGGCAGGACGTTGACGGGGTGGGTGCCGGTGGCCCACAGGTGCTGGACGGCGTACGCGCGCCAGGGCCGCCAGGCGGCCGAGCGCAGAGCGAGGGCGCCGGGGGATTCCGGCAGCCCGAGGCCGGCGGCCGCCTGGCGGACGCCGAGGTCGGTGGCCGGGAAGGCGTCCGGGTCGCCGAGGACGCGCATGGCGACCACCTCGACGGTCCAGGGCCCGACGCCGGGCAGGGCGGTCAGCTCGGCCCGGGCGGCGCTGTGGTCGGCGCCGAGGCCGAGGTCGAGGCGGCCGTCGGCGAGGGCGGAGACGAGCCCGGCCAGGGTGCGGCGTCGGGACTCGGGCACGGCGAGCGTCGCCGGGTCGAGGTCGGCCAGGGCCTTCGTCGACGGGAACAGGTGTGTCAGGTCGCCGTCGGGGTCGTCGACGGGCTCGCCGAGGGCGGTGACCAGCCGCGCGGCGTGCGTGCGCGCCGCGGCCGTCGAGACCTGCTGGCCGAGGACGGCCCGGACGGCGAACTCCTCCCCGTCGGTCGTGCGCGGGACGCGGCGCCCGGGGGCGGCCGCGACCAGCGGGGCGAGCAGCGGGTCCGCGGACAGGGCGGTGTCGATCGCCACCGGGTCGGCGTCGAGGTCGAGCAGCCAGCGGCACCGGTTGATCGCGACCTGCAGGTCCCGCAGGTCGGTCAGCCGCAGCCGGGCCGGGATGTGCCCGGTGACGGGGAGCTCGCCGTCCTGAGGGGGCGTCAGTTCGACGATGCCCGGGCCGTGGGGCAGTCGGAGCGTCCGTCGGTAGGCCCCACCACGCCACTCCTCGACGCCGGGGACGCCGGTGGCGGCCAGGTGACCGAAGAGGTTGTCGGGGAACAGCGGTCCGCGGAACGGCAGCCGGAGGCTGAGGGCACCGGGGGCTCCGACGGCGGGGCGTCCTTTCGCCCGCCGGCGCAGGTCGGTGGGCGAGAGGGCGAACACCTCTGCGACGGTCGTGTTGAACGCGCGGATGCTCGCGAATCCGGCCGCCGCGGCGACGTCGGTCATCGGGAGGTCGGTGGTCTCGATGAGCAGCCGCGCGGTCTGCGCCCGCTGTGCGCGGGCGATCGCGAGCGGCCCGGCGCCGAGCTCGGTCAGCAGCTGTCGCTGTACCTGCCGGACGCTGTAGCCGAGGCGCGCCGCGAGCCCCGGGACGCCGTCGCGGTCCACGACGCCGTCGGCGATCAGGCGCATCGCGCGGGCGACCGCGTCGGTGCGGAAGTTCCACTCCGGGGAGCCGGGGCTCGCGTCCGGCCGGCACCGCTTGCAGGCGCGGTACCCGGCCTGCTGGGCGGCCGCCGCGCTGGGGAAGAACTCCAGGTTCCGGGCCAGCGGGTTCGCCGGGCACGAGGGCCGGCAGTAGATCCCGGTCGTCCGGACGGCGACGAAGAACCACCCGTCGAACCGCGGGTCCTTCGCTGCGACGGCCCGCAGGCAGGCGTCCCGATCGGTGTCCATGTCGTCCAGCCTGCGCCCCGCCCGCGGCGATTGCTAGCCGAAAAACGACATCAACCCTGCACTGAAGATGTCATCTCCATCGCGGGGGTCAGGAGGTCTGCGGGTTGAGCGTGGGGTGGAAGGACTCCCACTCGCGGAGCAGGTCGTCGGCGGCCTGCGGGCCGCGGCGCAGGTCGGCGCCGTACGCGCTGGCGACCACGCGGCGGTGGTCGGCGTCGGAGACCGCGCCGTGGATCGTCCGCGGGTGGTGCAGGACGACGTCGCCGACGTCGCACTCGGCGACCAGCCAGTCGGTCCCGGCGCCCGCGCCGCGGTGGGAGCCCCGCTGGTACCGGACCGCCCCGCCGTCGGCCTTCACGGCGTCGAGCGGGACCCAGAGCCGGACGACCTGCGAACCCATCACCGGGACGTACGGCGCTTCGCGGTTGACGGTCATCAGGTCGGTGGAGCCCGGGCGGGCGCCGACCATCTGGTCGACGTAGACGGTGACGCAACTGGCGCCGTGGAGCGCCTGGCGGGTCAGGCCGACGAGCGGGGCGTCGAGGGCCCAGGCCCGGAAGCCGGGGAGCTCGCGGCGCTCGTCGGAGGCGGCGACCTCGCTCATCACCCGGGCCACGGTGGCGGCCATCGTCGCGATCCACTCGTCGGTGAGGATCCCGCGCGCGATCGTGACACCGTCGCGCCGGAGGTCGTCGCGCTCGGCCTCGCTCAGCGCCCGCGTCAGGCCGGCGACGGGCAGCACCGTGGAGGGCATGAGCGGAGCCTAGGTGACGACGAGGTCGCGGGTCAGCTCCCCGACGGACCGGGCGCCGCACAACGCCATCGAGTTGGCGAGCTCCACCTGCAGCTCCTTCAGCATCGTCTCGACCCCGGCCGCTCCGCCGGTCGCGAGGCTCCACACCATCGGCCGGCCGACGAGGACGGCCCGTGCGCCCATCGCGACGGCCTTGAGGACGTCGGTCCCGGACCGCACCCCGCCGTCGACGTAGACCTCGGCGTCGCGCCCGACGGCGGCGACGACGTCGGGCAGCGCGTCGGCCCCGGCGATCGCGGTGTCCAGCTGCCGACCGCCGTGGTTGGAGACGACGACGCCGTCCGCTCCGGCGTCGACCGCGGCGCGGGCGTCGTCGCCGCGCAGGATGCCCTTGACGATCACCGGGAGGCCGGAGACCTCCTGCAGCCAAGCGATGTCACTGGGCGTCAGATTCGGGTCCATGTCCCGGCCGACCTGGGCGGCGAGGCCGGACTGACCCGCGACCGACGGCATCTCCAGGCCGAAGTTCGCGACTGTCAGACCCGGGGCGAGGGTGAACGAGTTCCGCTCGTCGCGGCGCCGTCGTCCGACGACGGGGAGGTCGACGGTCAGCACGAGCGCGCTGTAGCCCGCGTCGGCGGCGCGCTGAACCATCGCCTCGGTCATCGAGCGGTCCTTCTGGACGTAGACCTGCATCCAGCGCGGCCCGGCGACGGCGGCGATGTCCTCGAGTTTCATCGTCGCGACCGTCGAGGAGATGTACAGGCTCCCGGCCGCCGCGGTGCCGCGGGCGGCGTCGCACTCCCCGCCGGGGTGGGCCATCGCCTGGTACCCGACCGGCGCGACGAGCACCGGCAGCGCGACCGGCGTGCCGAGCACCGTCGTCGAGGTGTCGACCACCGAGACGTCGCGCAGCACCCGCGGGCGGAGGCGGATCCGGCGCCAGGCGGCGACGTTGTCGCGCAGGGTCTCCTCGTCGTCGGACCCGCCGGCGAAGTAGTCGTAGGCCATCGGTGCCAGCGCCTCGCGCGCGGCGGCTTCCAGGGGCTCGAAGTCCATGTGCGGATTCTGGCGTCCCGGGCGATCGCGGCGCCACGGGCCCGGGCGCGCCTACGATGTCGCGAATGACGGCCCCGGGCGCGGACGACCTCTCGACCGCGGCCATGCGCGCCATGGCGGCGCGGACGGACCCGGACCTGCTCGCCGCCGCCGTCAGCCGTGACACGGCCACCCACGTCTGGCCGGAGCACGTCCGGAACCCCGAGTTCCTCGACGCCCTGCGCAAGTCCGGGCGCGACAACGTCCGCGCTATCGTCGACGTCCTCGCCGGGCGGCTGCGCCTGGAGGACGTCAACCCCACCGGCGCACTCGCCTTCGCCGACCTGACCGCCGAGCTCGGCATCCCGGTCAGCGAGCTGGAGCGCGGGTACTGGGTCGGCGTCCGCGGGTTCTGGCGCGAGTGGTTCCGCCTCGCGCGCATCGAGGCCGCGAAGGGCGAAGGCACCCTCGAGGAGCTCGTCGGGCCCGCGACGATCGAGCTCCTCGACTACATCATTCACATCGTTGGGATCGTCGTCGCCCGCTACGACGCGGTGCGCGCGGAGATCCTCCGCAACCAGGAGGACCGCCGCCGGGCGCTGCTCGGTCAGATCCTCGGCGGGGCGATCTCGGCGCCGACGGGCGAGCTGGAGAACCTGCTGGGCTACCGCCTCCGGGGGACGCACCTGGCGCTCGCGCTGGAGGTCGACGAACGTGCCCAGGCCGAGCGTGTCGCGTCGACGCTGACCGAGACCTCCGGCGCCCTCGGCTCGTTGATGCTGCTGCACGCGCCGGGGACGTGGATGCTCTGGCTCGGTTATGCCGGCGCCGTCGGGCCGAAGGAGACCGCGGCTGTCGCGCGCGCCGCGGCGGCGACCGGGGCGACGATGGCGATCGGGGCCCCGGGCACGGGGTTGGACGGTCTGCGCCGGACATACGAGCAGGCCCTCGACGCCGCGCGGTTGCACCGGCGGATCGGCAAGCAGCCCCCGGTGTTGTGGTTCTCCGAGGTCCGCCTCGAGCTGCTGATGCTCCACGACGAGGACGCCGCGCGGCAGTTCGTCGCCGACGAGCTCGGCGAGCTGGCCGGTGCCGACGAGCGTGCCGAGCGCACCTGCGAGACCCTGCTCGCCTGGCTGACCACCGGCTCCCAGTCCCGCGCCGCGACCCGCCTCGGGGTCCACGAGAACACCGTCCGGATCCGGATCCGCCACGCGGAGGAGGTCCTCGCCCAGGGCCTGTCCGAACGCCGCGCCGAGGTCCTCGCCGCCCTCCGCCTCCGCCGGCTCCTCGGCCCGCCCGGCCCCCGCTGACGCCGGTGGAAAAGAAAGGGTGACACCCCTTACTGCGCAGTAAGGGGTGTCACCCTTTTGTGACAGGGGTGATGGCGCGCGTCAGACGAGCGAGGCGAGCCACCCGTGGTCGACGACGAACGCGGAGCCGGTGGAGAACCGGTACCGCTCGCTGGCGAGGAAGACCGCCAGCGGGGTGACGTCGGAGACCTGACCCATCCGGCCCTGCTTCTGGCTGATGATCTGATCGAACGGGACGCCGAGCGCCGCCTCGAACGTCGGCACGGCCTCCTGGACCAGGACGGTGTCCAGGAACGTCGGGCACATCGCGTTGACGCGGACGTTGTGGGCGCGGAACTCGGTCGCCGCCGTCTTGCAGAGGTTGATCACGCCGGCCTTGGCGGCCGCGTAGTCACCGATGAGGGCGGAGCCCTTGAAGCCGGTGATCGAGGCCATGCCGATGATCGAGCCGCCACCGGTCGCCGCCATCGCGAGCGCGGCCGCGCGGATCGTCAGGAAGACGCCGTCGAGGTTGACCGACGTGACCTTCCGCCACTCCGCGAGGTTCATCTCCGCGAGGGCCATCGGGCGCCCGACTCCGGCGTTGGCGACGGCGATGTCGACCCGGCCGTGCTGGGCGACCGTGCCGTCGATGAGGGCCTGCACCGAGGCCTCGTCGGTGACGTCGCACTGGATCGCCGAGCCGCGGGACAGGCCCTTGGCCACCCGCTCCGCGCCCTCCCCGTCGATGTCCGAGACGACGACGATCGCGCCTTCCTTGTCGTAGGCCTCGGCGATCGCGGCACCGATGCCGCGGGCGGCGCCGGTGATGACCGCGACCTTGTCCTGAAGTTCGCCCTGAGCAGTCGTCACAGCAGGCTCCCGGTCAGTCCGCCGTCGAGGATGAAGTGCGCGCCGGTGATGAACCGCGCGTCGTCGGAGGCGAGGAACGCGGTGGTCTCCGCGACCTCCTCCGGCGTGCCGAGCCGCTGCTGCTTGAGGGCGACGACGTCGCTGAACGGCAGGCCGACGGCCTCGGTGAAGGGGTCGACCAGGCGCGCGACCATCTGCGTGTCGATGAATGACGGGCAGACGGCGTTCACGCGGATCCCGTGGTCACGCAGTTCGATCGCGGCGGTCTCGGTCAGGCGGAGCACCGCGCCCTTGGTCGCGCAGTAGCCGCCGAGCAGCGGGGCGCCGCCGAGACCGGCCACCGAGGCCATGTTGACGATCGCGCCGCCGCCGGAGGCCAACAGCGCGGGCACGGCGTGCTTGATGCCGAAGAACACGCCCTTGACGTTGACCGCCAGGAGCTTGTCGATGTCGGCCTCGGTGTGTTCGTGGAGCGGCTTGCCGATCTCGATGCCGGCGTTGTTCACGACGATGTCGATTCCGCCGAACTCGGAGACGGTCGCGTCGACGGCCGCCTGGACGTCGTCGGCCTTGGTCACGTCGCAGGCCAGGGAGGCCGCGCCGGGAAGTGCCGCGGCGGCCTTGGCGGCCCCCTCGGCGTCGATGTCGGTGAGGAGCACGCGGGCACCCCGCTCGGCGAAGAGCACCGCAATTGCGTGCCCCAGGCCCTGCGCGGCGCCGGTGACGAGGGCCCTCTTGCCCTGCAGGTCAGCCAGCATGGGCCCCACCCTAGGGCGACGTGGGTCACACGCAACATGTTGGAAACCAACACTCGGCCGCGTCCAGATCGTGCGAATTCGCCCTCGACCCTGCGTGACCAGGCCTTTAGTGTCTCGCGCCACAGGTGGATTCCGGAGAGGACGCGGGCGCATGCACGATTACACGATCGGCACCCTGTTGGAGCGGGCCTGCCGTGCGTACGGGCCGCGCATCGCCGTCGTCGACGGGGACCGCCGCATCACGTACTCCGAGCTCATCTCGACCGTCCGCCGCCACGGGCGTGCCCTGCTCGCAACCGGTCTTCGTCCCGGGGACCGGGTCGCGCTGCTCATGCCCGACCGGCCGGAACTGCTCTACGCGTACTACGGCGCCCTGTGGGCCGGCCTCGCCGTCGTCCCCCTGAACGCCCGCCTCGGCGCCGAGGACCAGGAGTACATCCTCACCGACTCCGGTGCGAAGGCGGTCGTCCACGACCGCGCGTACGTGGAGCGGCTCTCCGGCATCCTGGGCCGGACCTCGATCGAGCACCGCCTGGGCGTCGACGAGGACGCGATCCTCGACGGCGGATCGCCCCTGGGTCTGCTCGCGGACAAGGAGTCCGACGCGGCGGGTGTCCCGGCCGTCGCGCCGGACGACTTGTTCGGCATCTACTACACCGGTGGCACGACCGGGCGCCCCAAGGGCGTGGCGCACACGCATCGCACGTTCATCTCCGCCCTGCTCTCCGAGCTCCTCGAGCTCGGTCTCGGTGAGGCGGACGTGTTCGCGCACTGCGCGCCGCTGACACACGCCAGTGGTGGGTTCGTGCTGCCGGTGTGGATGCGCGGGGGCACCAACGTCGTCCTCGGTGGCTTCGACCCGGACAAGCTGCTGGCGGCGATCGAGACCGAGAAGGTCACCGCGACCCTGCTCGTCCCGACGATGATCTACGTCCTCCTGGACCACCCGGCGACGAAGACGGCCGACCTGTCCTCGCTCAAGACCATCGTTTACGGCGCCGCCCCGATGGGCCTGGAGCGCCTGATCGAGGGACTGGAGCGCTTCGGCCCGATCTTCGCCCAGCTCTACGGTCAGACCGAGGCGCCCAACCAGCTGACGGTCCTGACCAAGGACGACCACGCCGAGGCGCTGAGGACCCGTCAGTTCGAGCCGCTCAGTTCCTGCGGCCGGCCGGTGCTGATCGCGGACGTCCGCCTGCTCGACGACGACCTCAACGAGGTCCCGATGGGCGAGCCCGGCGAGATCTGCGCCCGCGGCCCGCACGTCATGACGGGCTACTGGAACCGCCCGGAGGAGACCGCCTCGACCCTGCGCGACGGCTGGCTCTGCACCGGCGACATCGCCAAGGCCGACGAGCGCGGCTTCCTCTACATCGTCGACCGCAAGAAGGACATGATCATCTCCGGCGGGTACAACGTGTACCCGAAGGAGGTCGAGGCGGCGCTGTTCACCCACCCCGCCGTCCGCGACGTCGCCGTCATCGGCGTGCCGGACGAGAAGTGGGGCGAGTCGGTGAAGGCGGTCGTCGTCGCCGACCCCGGCACGCCTGTCACGGCCGAGGAGCTCATCGCCTGGGTCAAGGAGCGCAAGGGCTCGGTGAACTGCCCGAAGACCGTCGACTTCGTCGAGGCGATCCCGCTCACCGCCGTCGGTAAGCACGACAAGCCCGCGCTGCGGAAGCAGTACTGGGGCGGCAAGACCCGCGCGGTCAACTAGGACATCCCCCGTTGCGTCCGGCCAACTGTGGCCTATGGGCCACAGTCCGCCGGACACATGGGGTGTCTAGGCCGAGCGCTCGACGG
>NZ_BAAAHE010000011.1:0-3848 GCF_039525035.1 Sporichthya brevicatena | reverse complement strand
GTATCAGCCGAGCTCGGCGAGCCGCGGAATGACGTCCTTGCCGAGCTTGTCCGCGAGTCGTGCGGGGTTGTCGCCGCGGGGGACGACGAAGATGACATCGACGCCGACGGCGTGGAGCGCCTCGGCCTCCCGGAGGAACGCGTCGGTGTCGGTCTCCGGGTCGACGCGCGCGAGCGTCGTGGTGGTGATCGACGAGAAGTCCCGGCCCTCGTTCTCGCAGTGCTGCTTGAGCACCTCGAGCTTCGCCTTCACCTCGTCGGGCCCGCCGAAGAGGTTGTTGGCGTCGGCGTACTTCGCGACGAGCCGGAGCGTCTTCTTCTCACCGCTGCCGGCGACCATGATCTCCGGCCGCGGCGAGGAGACCGGCGGCGGCGAGTTGAGCGTCTCCGCCAGGTGGTAGTGCTTGCCCTCGTACGGGCCGTTGTTGTCGCTCCACATCTGCAGGCAGATCTGCAGCGTCTCCTCCAGGCGTTCGAAACGCTCGGCGACCGGCGGGAACGGGACGCCGAGGCCCTCGTGCTCGCGGTCGAACCAGGCGGCCCCGATGCCGAGCACCGCCCGGCCGCCGGAGAGGACGTCGAGCGTCGTGACCGTCTTGGCCAGCAGGCCGGGGTGACGGTACGTCACACCGGTACAGAGGAGCTGGAGCTTCACGGTCGAGGTGTGCGCGGCGAGGAAGCCCAGCGCCGTGTAGCCCTCCAGCATGGGCTCCTCGGCGGGGCCGACCGGCGGGATCTGGAAGAAGTGGTCCATGAACGAGACGTAGGCGACCCCGGCGGCCTCGGCCGCCGAACCCAGGTCGGCGATGGTCGGCGCGATCGCCGCCGGACCGCCCGGCCAGGAGAAGCTCGCGTTGTGGATGCCTAGCTGCACATTTGCTCCTTGATCGCTGAGTGCTTTCCCGGCCAAACCTCCGGTGTGGAGTGTCACATTCCCGCTCAGCGGGGTTATCTCCCCTCCGGCCAGAAATAACTACAGGCATGACAGCGACGAAGAACCGGACGACGATCCAGGTCCGCACGCTGACAGCCGATGCCACCGACGCCGAGCTCTTCCGCGCTCTCGCCGTCGCGACTGTTGAGGACAACGCGCAGGAGAAGGAGCGGATCCAGGAGATCCTGGTCCGCCGTTACGACGGGCTGGTCCGCTGGCTCGCGAGCCGCTACGCCGGCCGCGCCGTGGAGACCGCCGAGTTGTGCCAGGTGGGGTACGTGGGGCTGGTGCTTGCGATCCAGCGCTTCGACCCCGAGCGCGGGACGGACTTCGCGAGCTTCGCCAAGCCCACCGTGCAGGGCGAGATTCGCCGGTACTTCCGGGACAAGCGGCGGTGGATCCGTCTGCCCCGTCGGCTCCAGGAGACCAAGGCCGTCCTGCGGGACGCGACCGAGTCGCTCACGCACGAGCTCGGTCGGGCCCCGACGGTCGACGAGCTCGCCGAGCGGCTCGCCGTCAGTCCGGACCTGGTGCTGGAGGCCCTGACCGCCGACGACGCCTTCGCGCCCACCTCGCTCGATGCGGCCGTGGGTTCGGACGGCGACGACACCTTCACGATCGCCGACACGCTCGGTGCGGAGGACAACTCGATCGACGTGATGGTCGACTGCGAGACCGTCCGTCCGCTGATCGCGGCGCTCCCGCCGCGGGAGCAGCGGATCCTGCACCTGCGCTTCTTCGCCGACAAGACCCAGGCGGAGATCGGCCAGGAGCTCGGCATCTCGCAGATGCACGTCTCCCGCCTGCTCAGCCGGACGCTCGCCACCCTCCGCCACCAGATGCAGGCGGACTGACGGGGCGTAAGCAGCTCTTCCGGGCCGGTCGCGCAGAGGCGTGGCCGGCCCGTTTTGCGTTCGTCACATCAGTCAACCGTTCTCTTGAACGACAGAATATCTGTCGTTACGGTGACAGGTATCAGGGGACCGGCTCCCCTGCAGCGCATCGCCTGGACGAGAGAGAAAGGAAGCACGAGCGATGCTGATGCGTACCGACCCCTTCCGCGAACTCGACCGGATCACGACGGCGCTGGCCGCCCCGGGCACGTGGAGCCGGCCGGCCGCGATGCCGATGGACGCCTACCGCGAGGGCGACGAGTTCGTCGCCTGCTTCGACCTTCCGGGTGTCCCGGCCGACGGGATCGAGATCAACGTCGAGCGCAACGTCCTGACCGTGAAGGCCGAGCGACGGCCGATCAGCGCCAACGCCGAGATGCAGGTGTCCGAACGGCCCCTCGGCGTCTTCTCGCGTCAGCTCTTCCTCGGCGACGCTCTCGACCTCGACCGCATCACCGCGCACTACGACGCCGGTGTGCTCACGCTGCGCATCCCGATCGCAGAGAAGGCGAAGCCGCGCCGGATCGCCGTCACCGCCGGCGAATCCGCCGACAACGCAACCAAGCAGCTGCAGGCCTGACCGCAGCGCGTCGCGGGGCCCCGGCCGACACCGGCCGGGGCCCCGACGTGTGTCCGGTCAGCGGCGTGGCTTGCCCTTGGGGCGGGAGTCGAGCTCGTCCTCGAGCTCGGAGATCCGGGCCTGGGCAGCGCCGAGATCGTCCTGCAGGCCGACGATCCGGGCGGCGGCGTCGAGGGAGAGGCCTTCGTCGACGAGTGCGCGCATGCGCGTTGCGATCTCGAGCTGGCGCCGGGAGTAGAGGCGGTGGTTGCCGTCGGTGCGGCTGGGGGAGAGGATCCCCGCCGCGTCGAGGCGGCGCAGGAACGCGGGCTGGACGCCGAGCAGTTCGGCCGCTCGGCCCATCGTGACCGAGGGGTAGTCCTCGTTGTCGAGGCGGTCGAGGCCGCTCATGTCGCCTCCTCTCCCGGCGTCGTCAGCAGGGCGTCGGCCTGTCGTTGGCCTGTCGTTGGCCTGTCGTCAGAGCACCAGAGTATCTGCCATGACCACGACAGATCGTCTCCGTCGCCGGGTCGTTGTGCACCCGGGAGATCCGACCTGGGAAGCTGCGGGTCATGGCCGACTACCAGCGTCTCTCCTACACCGTCGCCGACGCGGTCGCGACGATCCGTCTGACGCGGGCCGAGGCCCGCAACTCCCTCGACATGACCGCCAAGCGCGAGCTCGCCGAGGTGATCGAGCGCTCCGCGACCGACCCGGAGGTCCGGGCCGTCGTCCTCACCGGCAGCGGCGGCGCCTTCTCCGCCGGCGGTGACGTCAAGGAGATGGACCTCAACTCCGACCCGGTCACCAGCCGCTCGCGCCTGCGCACCCTGCTGACGACGGTGTTCCTCCCGCTCGCGGAGATCGAGAAGCCGACGATCGCCGCCGTGAACGGGCACTGCCACGGGTCCGGGCTGGCGCTGATGATGGCGTGCGACCTCGCGGTCGTCGCCGACGACGCCACGTTCTCGTGCGCGTTCACCAAGATCGGTCTCGTCCCGGACTGCGGGACGCTCTACTTCCTCCCACGCCGGGTGCCGCTGAACATGGCGAAGGAGCTGATCTTCACCGGCCGTCGCTTCGGCGCGGCCGAGGCCAAGGAGCTCGGCCTGGTGAACCGGATCGTCCCGGCCGCCGAGCTGGACTCCGCCGCCGGCGCCCTGGCCGCCGAGCTCGCCGCGGGCCCCACCGTCGCCCTCGGCCTGGCGAAGACCCTCCTGGACCGCTCGATGCGCCTGTCCTCCCGCGACATGGCCGAGCTCGAGGCCTTCGCCATCGGCACCGCGTTCACCACCGAGGACCACCTCGCCGCCCGCGCCGCCTTCGGCACCAAGACCGCCCCGACGTTCCACGGCCGCTGACCGGCGTCGTCAAAAAAGGGTGACACCCCTTACTGCGCAGTAAGGGGTGACGCTCCTATGTCCCGTCAAGCCGGGTTGGGGCCTGCTTCGAGGAGTCGGTAG